>NZ_JBFUBG010000118.1:0-15403 GCF_056405875.1 Rhizobium sp. P1_E6
GCGCCGTGCCGGCCCGGCGCCGCAGTTCCCATGTCGAGAATTTCTGGTTCAGCTGCGTCAGCTTGTTGCGCCCGGTCCAGGCGCGCGTCATCTCCATGATGGTGCCCTTGCCGCTTGCAGCAACCACGACACGGATGCTCGTCGCGCCGATTTCGAGTTCGACCGTCCCGCTCGGCGCGGTGGCCGTCGGGACGGACCGGTATTTCCTGCGCGACTCCCTGAGGCGCGTCAGCGTCTCGCCGATCCTGTCGGCCGTGTCCTGCGAGATGATGGCCGTTGTTTCGTAGCGGCTGGCAATTCGCGCAAGTGAATCATAGGGATGCGGAGCCCATAACAGAATGGGAATGTGCCCGTCGCTCTGGCGCACAGCGCTCATGATGTCCACGGCATCAAGCGCCGCACGCTCGGCACTCTCTCCGTGCACAGGCATGGCGCCGATGAGAATGCCGTCGAACGCTCCCTTCTTGCTTGCCACCGCTACGACCGCGTCATTTCCCGTCTCTGCACCAACGGTGCTGATCTCAATCGAGCTCAATTCGATATCAAGGGCTTGATTCCAGCTCTTGTCGGGCGAAACGACCAGTAGGCATGTCATCGGCTTATCCTCGATTCAGGTCGGGCTGATCGGCAGGCGCACAATCACCCGCCATTCCCCGTTGGAACCAATGCCCTGTTGAATTTCTCCGTTATGCGCTTCGACCACGACCCGGATCACACCCAGACCGTGCCCTGACAATGCGTGTGCCCTGGACTCCGCATAGGCGATCTGGTCCCGGCCGCCATCGCCTCCATCCACCTCGTCAACTTCGCTTTCAATTGTCGCCATGCTTGCGATCGCGTGCTGGAGGACGACTTCGATCTCGGCAACGGCGCCATTGGCGGTCAGTCGGGCTCGCAACAGATTGTCCGCACTGCTGATGGACAAGGGATATCCCAGCAGCGAGCGAAGAGCGAAGGAAAGCCGCTCCGGATCGCCGCCGACCAGCAGCGGACCGTCGGGCACATCAAGGGTCAGCGTAGCGGCTTCGTTGGCAGGCAGTGCGTCACGGAACCGGAGGAGTTCTGCTGTCAGATCCAGTTCGCTCGTGCGCCGTCTCGGCTGTGAGATGACGTCATAGACGCTTGCCACTCTTTCATATGGAATCTTCGCCATCGTGAGGCAGCGCAGCGCCTGCTCCACCGACAAGTAGGCCGGTCCGGCGGCATCCATGCCGGCGAGTGACCGTTTCAAGAGGGCGGCTGCAAGCATCAGGTTGCCATGCGCCTGCCCCATGACAGTCTGCACCGCCATTTCCATATATTTGAGGGAGCCGACCCATGCAGCATTTTCGACATCACCCAGAAGCCATACGTGCCGATGGAATGCGTCGTCATGATAGGACGCCCCGGCCATCGCCGGACGCTCGATGCCGTCAGGCCCGATAAGGCGCAGATGCTCGCCCGACGCCGGGATAGATCCGGAAGCAATTGCTTCCTGGCTGGCCCGATCGGCTCCATAGGCTTCCAGATGAGCGTACCGGTCCGCCTCCGGCAGCGGCAGCGGAACATCTCTCATGAGACCCAGCAATCTGCGCGCCGCCTTGTTTGCGCGCTCGATGCGCGTACCTTCGCCCAGGACAACGACGCCCTGGTCGACAAGGTCCAGCAACACGGAACCGAGCCGTGCCTCGAACCAGAGCTGCAGCGCGCGTTCGATTTCCTCAACGAGATGTTTCAGCGCCTCCTGCTCCGGCGGCGGGAAGGCGTCGAGCTGCGTCGACTCCAGATCGAGTATCCATTCGATCTCGACGGATGTTTCCCTCATCAATCGAAGCGGCAGGCACATGGCCGATGCAGCAGCCTCCGCAGCTTGCTTATAACCGAACGGCGGCGGCTTAGTGCGGACATCTCGCGCGTACAGGGCTTTTCCCTCGCTCAGCACATGGCCAAGCATTCCCTGATCCAGCTTCTGGACAAATCCGTCCTCGACCTTCAGGGACTTCTCCGTGTCATATTGCGCGACGATCTCGAATTGTCCGCGGGCGCGATTGACGCGAAACAGGCCCACATATTCGAGCTCGAACCCTTCGCCGATCATGCGCACGCAGTCATTCGCCAGGGGGCGCGGCAGGGCGCGGGGTGTGAACAGCGCCGAGATTGCCCTTGCCCGGGTCACCGTGCGCCGCTCGAAAGCTTCGCCTATCAGCCGCAGGACGAGTTCCAGGCGAAAACTGTTCAGATATTTCTGTTCCGTGTCCCCGAAAGGCCCAGGCTCCGTTTTCGCACGGCGCCCAAGCGTCAGCGAGGCCGCAACGCGGCCGCCGTCCATGCGCATGGCAGAGACGTAACTTTCGATGCCCCGCTTGCTATATTCCTGGGAAACCGGATTTTCCTGCAGCGCCCTGGCTTCGGGATTTTTCTCGTAATAATCCTCGAGACTGGAAATCGAGATATTGGCCCCCTCCGTCCTGTCCATCAGGATCGTGGGGATTTCCATCCAGCGGGCGGGCCACGGAAACTCGGCATCGCCATCCATGGCAAATCGACCGCGGATCAGGGTCATGTCTTTCCTGGGGCTCGTATAGGATTCGATATAGGTGAACACGTCGAAGGCGAGATAGCTGCGCAGGATCCTGTGCACCTCGCGCAGCATTTGCACGGGATCGCCGCCGGCGGCGCAGCAGGCATCGAACATCTCGACCGACGCATTCCGACCGGCTTCGTCGGCACTCTTGCTGACGAATGCCTCCAGCATGGTGGCGGAATCCGGCAACTGAGAATGAACATGCTCCTTGGCCAGGCTCAGACTTTCCCAATCAAGCTTTGGTGTTGCGAGCATGCCGGCGACGTCATGGGCAAGAATGTCCCAATCACCTGTTCCGGATGCAGCTTGCGAAAGGGCCGATACAAGTTCATTCGACCCCGGCGCCGTTATATTGTCGCTGGAAGACTTTGACATGGGTTAGCCCGCCAATACTATTCACAGGAACTACATCAGCGAGCTAAAATTTCTATCACAACTGCAGGAAGAAGAATAGCCTGTTTATTTATTCGAAACTCCAAATGATGGTAGTCAGGTCAACTGATGACTGACAAGGAATAAATACCGCTCGGTAACATGTGATCCAGAACACATGATCACAATTTCGTAGTCTATCGAAAGTATAACTCGGAATTTCACCTGAATAAGACATTTTTAATATTTCGGCTTCGGCGATGAATGCCCTCGTCCGTTTCATTCACTTTGCAACAGACACCCTCTCGAAATGCACCTTCAACCGCTCAATCTCCTCGGGCGACCATCCGGCCGGGTCCGTCACCGCGACCCAGGCATCGATGTAATGCTGCGGCGCATAGACATGGCCATAGCCCATGGGCGACGTGGTGGCGATCATGGCGTCGAAGCCGAGTTGCAGAGTGGTTACGATCGGAAACCACCGGAAATACGGCGAGACATCAGGACCTCTCTCCCCCTTCATCCAGTCCGGCTYCCGATAAAGCGCGCGCCAGTCGAAAAAGGTGACGGGATCGCTGGCATATTGCAGGAAAACGATGCRGACCGGCCCCCAGGCAGCGTCCGGACGATCGGCGGTCGTCTGCTGATTGGCAAAGCGGATCATGCTGCCATCGCGGAATTGCGGCAGCCAGGCCGGCGATCCGGGGTTCCGGTTTGCCGTCACATGGGCCCATGTGGAACTCGCAAAGGGCGGCCCGCTCCATAAAGCCCCCTGGAACGGATCGGCAAACACGTCGTACAGATTGACGGACGATTGGGAATTCAGTGCCCCGAGGCTCAGGCCGTGCAGATAGAGTTTCGGGCGATGATCGCGCGGCAGTGTCCGCCAATAGGCATAGATTTCGTTGAAAAGTGCTCTTGCCGCATCGGACCCGTATTCAGGCTCGACCATCAATGAGAGCCAGCTGCTGAGATAGGAATATTGCATCGCGACCTCAGCCACATCGCCGCGTAGGAGATATTCGACCGTATCCATGGCCTCGGGATCGACCCAGCCGGTCCCCGTCGGCACGACGACGATCAGGAAGGCCCGCTCGAACGCGCCCTGGCGCTTGAGTTCCGCCAGCGCCAGGCTTGCCCGCGCCTCCGGGCTATCTGCGCTGTTCAAGCCAACATAGACCCTGATGGGCTCCTTTGCGGGAGACTGCAGGAAGGTGCCGATCTGGTCCCGTGTCGGCCCCGATGTGACGAAATGGCGCCCCTGCCGCCCGAGCTCCTCCCAGTTGACGAGCGATGCCGCGCTTCCCGTCTTGCCTTGATCGCCAGGCATCGGCGTATCGTCATCGATCAGCGCGTCGGCCTCCTGAAAGGATGAATCGACGAGGCGCAGCGCAACATGGAACAGCAGACCTTCGGCAATGGCCCAGAACACGAGGATCGACAGCAGGGTTCCGGCAACGGCGGCGAGCCGCCTTGGAATGAAACGGCTGGTGCGGGCATAACTGGCAAGAACCATTCGTCTGAAAAGCCGGCCGATCGCGACCAGCAGGATGAAGACGAATGCCGCGGTAAGGACCAGCAGGAAGGGTTCGATCGTGGCGTTGGGAGCAAGCTGCATCAACGCCCGGACGGAATTCTGCCAGGATGACGACTGCCACACGAAAAACGCAGCAACCATGACGCCTGCTATCACGGCCACGGACCGGGCCAACCGCCCGGTGATAAGCCGGAACGAGGGAATCTCGAGATAGATCCAGAGCCATTGCAGGAAGGCGCCACAACAATATCCGGCCGCCGCACACGTGCCCGACAGCGCGCCTTGCACGAACCACGACCGCGGCATCAGGCTCGGCGTCAGCGACAGACACAGGCCGACCAGCGCGAAGAAAAGACCGGGCCATGAAAGGGGCCTGACAGAAGCTATCGTGGAATGTCGCATGAACACCTTCCAACACGCCGAACGCTGCATTCCCTGTTGTATGACAACACTCGCATACAATCCAGAAGCGATGCGCGTGATCGCATGATAGGCTGCAATATTCGCCTGATGCCCCGCAGGCCAAAAACCGCATCACAAAAACCGACATCCCGCCCCGTTAAGCCACGCCTTTCCCGATCCGAATGCGAGCCGAAAAATGACCGCCATCACCACCCGCGTCATCGCCGAGCCGACGGAAGCCGATCACCTCGCAATCCTCAATCCGCTGTTTGCCTTCAACGAGGCGAAGACGGGGGATGACAGGTACAGGCCGCTCGCGATCGCGCTCTCAGACGAGACCGGCCAGGTCGCAGGCGGGCTCTGGGCGAAATTCTACTATGATTGGCTCTTCGTCGAGCTGCTCTTCGTGCCGGAAAGGTTGCGCGGCCGCGGGCTGGGCGCAAGCCTGTTGCTGCAGACCGAGGAATGGGCAAGAAACCACAGCCGCAACGGCATCTGGCTCGACACCTTCAGCTTCCAGGCACCCGGCTTCTACGAGAAACAGGGCTACACCCTCTTCGGCGCGATCGATGACTATCCGAGCCGGCACCGGCGGATGTTCTTCCGCAAGCTGCTGTCTGCCGCCTCGGCGTAACGGCCGCAGGTCGCAAGGATCGATCGCCTCTCTCACGAATCTTGGTCAGGTCAGGCCGACAACCTTCCTGCGCCTATGGTCTGGAAAACCAGAGGCGCGATCCCATGACCATTTCGAGCGAGATAAATCGATCCGGCCCCTATAGCGGGGACGGTGTCACCACGGATTTCGAATACAAGTTCAAGATCCTCGAACCCCAGCATCTGCAGGTGATCCGGACGGATGTCTCGGGCACGGATTCAATTCTGGTGCTCGACGCCGATTACACCGTGACCGGCACTGGCAATGACGGCGGCGGAAGCGCGGTCATCGTACCCGCTCCGGCCGACGGCAGCAGGATAACGCTGCTGCTGGACGTGCCCTTCACCCAGGAAACCGACCTGGAAAACCAGGGCGCCTATTATGCGGAAACCGTAGAGCAGGCGCTTGACCTTGTCGTGATGAGGCTCCAGCAGCTCAAGGAAAGAGCGGCCCGCGCAGTCACCATTCCCCCGTCATTCGATTCAGCGACGATCGACAAGCTCATTGCAGACGTTCTGGCGCTCAGCGGCAAAGGCGACGCGCTGGAAGCCGTTGCCGCTGTCTCGCAGTATCTGGAGACCGTGGCTGATATTGCTGATGAGATTCCTGCTGTTGCCGGCCTGACGCAGACCGCCCAGCAGAAAGCCGCTGAAGCCGCTCAGTCGGCGACGAGCGCAAATGCCAGTGCCGGCCTCGCGGCCGCCTATGCAACAAATCCGGAAGATGTTGTGGTTCCAGGTTCGGGCGGACTGTTTTCCGCCTTTCATTGGTATCGCAAGACGCTGGCGATCTACAATGACGTCGCCAATACCCTGGCCGGCTGGGTGCACGGTGCGACTGCAAAGACCGACATCGTCGATGCCGATGAATTCGCCATCGCGGACAGTGCGGCAGGCTGGGGCCTGAAGAAGGTTCTGGCAAGTAGTGTTGTCAAATACGTCTGTGTTTCCACCGGTCTTGATTTCTTTACAGGATTCATTCCCGCTTATGTCGGCGTTACCTCTGTCACCATCGGCCCAGGCGTTGGCTGGTTTGGCGGCAAGAAGCATCAGACCACCGTTGCCACGGCAAAAACGCTTGTTCAGCTGCTCGACACAGGGGCTTTGCAGCCGTCAAAGACGTATTTTCTCTATGCCGTTAAGAAGACATCAGATGGCACCACGGATTTCGTGATGTCACTGTCGGCATCGGAGGCGGGCGTCACGAAGCCGGTCGGGTGGGAATGCCTGTCTGGGAGCCGCGTGGGCCTGATTATCACCAATGCATCGGGAAACATTGTTCCGTTCTGGCAGACCGGCAATGAGGTCAACACCGACACCTACACGTGGTTCACCGCCAACGCCAATGTGCAGGGCCTAGCCATACCGAGCAATATTCCTGTCGGGCTGAGTGTAGATGTCTGGGTGCTGATTGACACTGTCGTGGCAAGCACGGGACAGGACTGCGTCGGGATCGTTTCAGATGCTGCCGTCGCCAACTACACAACAGGTGCCGCCCATCAGGTTCGGTGCCGGTCACGCTCGGGCAACGACTATCCAGACCAGAGTGCGGCGGCAGGCAAGGCGCGAAGCAACGTTAATGGTCAGCTCTGGAGGTATGCCGGAGTGACAAGCACAGCCTGTTCAGCCTCCTTCCTGGTATGCGGCTGGCATGATTACACCTGCAAGAGGTTATTCGCATGACAACTGTGTATGTTCGCTACGACAGCGCCGGAACTATCCTTGAAATACTCACCCGCGATCAGCCTGATATGATCCTCGTCCCTCATGACGACCAAGAGCCCGCGATTGCGAAATACCTTCGCGATCCGACGGGCTCAGAAGATCGCTTCCCTTCCCTCAGGAAATGGCAGCTCTGGCTCGCAGCGCTCGAACTCGAACCGCCGATTTTCAAGGCCGATGTTCTCTCCACGGTCAATGGCATGGCAGGGATGTCGGTCAAAGATAAGGAAACCGTGCGTATCATGATCGAAGACGCGCAGGACTATTCCCGTAAAGACCCCCGTATCGATCTGCTCGCGGTGGCCATGGGAATTCCACCGGACCAGATGGATGATCTTTGGAAGTGGGCGGCCCAGATCGAGCCCGTGTGACATGGGCTCTCGTAAGATGGCGAGCGGGACCGGCCCATCCGGCCGGCGCCGCTCGGCAATCGCCTCATTGCGGCAACGGCTTGCCTGTCTGCTCGGCCATCATGTATTCCGCATACCAGTCCGGCCAGTTCTCGTCGTGCTTTCCGCCATTGCGCTTTTCGTGCTCGCCATGCGCTTCTGCCGCCCGGCGCAATCCTGCGGCGAGGTCTTTCGCCGTGCCGAAGGCGGCAAGGTCCGAAGTGATGCGGCCGGCTAGCCGGACGGTGATTTCCTGGAAAAGCCAGCCATTGCCGTCAGGGTCGTTGAAGGAAGCGAAGGAGCGGTAGCTGCCCCGATCGGGATCGGGGCCGCTGACCCGGCGCCGGCCGAAGAGATAAGGCACGTCGGGGCCGCTGTAGACCTCACCCTCGGGATGAAAGGCCTCGCTGACCTCGACGCCGCGCTCGCGCAGCTCCTTTCTGATCGCCTCGATATCGGAGACGATGAGATAGAGGCCCTGTGCGGAGCCGGGCGCTGCCGGCGTCACGTTTTTCCCGAAGATGACGGATGCGTTCGAGCCCGGCGGGGTGAACTGGATCACCCGGTAATTGTCACCTGAGGAATAATCGGCATCGAGGCGCCAGCCGAGCCCGCCGTAAAATGCCTTGGCCCGGTCGACATCCGAAACTGGCACGACAATGATCTCCAGCTTCATCTCGCTCGTGCCGTTGCCGGTCATGTTGCTTGCGCTGCTCATGATCTTCCCCCTCCATCGTCATTACGATGGTGTTGTTGATGATGGCGATGCGGCGAATGCATCGCCCGTACCCACTCTACCACGTTGCGGGCCGATGATCTCAGCTCACCCTTCCCGCGGCATCGCCTTGATGAAATCGATGAAAGCGCGCAGTGGAGCGGGCACCAGCCGGCGGCCGGGATAATAGAGGAAGGGGCCGGAAAAACTTTCCCACCAGGGCTCCAGCACCGGCTCCAGCGCGCCGCTTTCGAAATAGGGTCTGAGCCAGTCCTCGAAGGTGAAGACGATGCCGGTTCCGGCCACCGCCGCATCGACGGCGAGATCCGTACCGCCGCCGTTCTGGACGATCAGCGGGCTTGGCGGATCGACCCTGACGATCTCGCCGTCGCGCTCGAATTCCCAGACCGGAATGGCGCGGCCGGCAAAACGCCCACGGATGCAGGCATGCTCGAGCAGATCGCGCGGATGCTCAGGCCGCCCATGTGCGGCGAGATAGGCAGCTGAGGCACCCCCGGCAAAACGCTGGATGCGCGGGCCGATCGGCACGGCGATCATGTCCTGCTCCAGCCGCTCGTCATAGCGGATGCCGGCATCGCAGCCGGCGGCGATGATATCGACGAAATTCTCCTCGGTGACGATTTCCAGCCGAATATCCGGATAGGCTTTCAGGAAAGCCGGCACGATATCGGGCAGCACCAGCCTTGCCGCGCTGACGGGCACATTGAGCTTCAGCGTGCCGGCCGGCCGATCGCGAAAATCCTTCACGAAGTCGAGGGCCGCATCAATCTCGCTGAAGGCGGGGCCGAGCCGTTCCATCAGCCCACGGCCGGCCTCCGTCGGCACCACGCTGCGTGTCGTGCGGTTGAGCAATCGCACGCCGAGTTCCGCTTCCAGCCGCCGCACCGCATCGCTGAGCGCCGATGAGCTCATATGGCCCGCCCGCTCCGCCTCGCGGAAACCACCGGATCTTGCGACGGCGAGAAAAGCGCTGACATCGCTGATTTCAGGCACACCTTGTTTCATATTCCAGATCTCACTCATTGTCCTCCACACAGGACAGCCCGTCCGGATTATAGCCAATTGTCCAACCAATGATCCAGGCCTATCTCCTCTTCGCCTTCAAACGGAGATCCAGAATTCATGTCTACTGTCGAAAAATCGGGAAGCTTCAAACTCGGCGACCGCACGGTGAAGCGGCTCGGCTATGGCGCCATGCAGCTTGCCGGCAAGGGCGTCTTCGGGCCGCCGCGGGATCGTGACGAAGCCATCGCCGTGCTGCGCGAAGCGGTCGAAAGCGGCGTCAACCACATCGACACCAGCGATTTCTACGGCCCCTACGTCACCAATGAGATCATCAGGGAAGCGCTGCACCCCTATAGAGACGATCTTGTCATCGTCACCAAGGTCGGCGCGCTGCGCGGCGCCGACGGCTCCTGGAATCCGGCCTTCTCGAAGGAAGAGCTGACCGCGGCGATCCACAGCAACCTGAAAAATCTCGGCCTCGATGTCATCGAAGTGGTCAACCTGCGCGCCATGTTCGATGTGCATGGTCCGGCCGAAGGCTCGCTCGAGGCGCCGCTGACAGCTCTGGCCGAGCTGCAGCAGCAGGGCCTGATCAAACATATCGGCCTATCGAATGTCACCGCAAAGCAGGTAGATGACGGCCGCAAGATCAAAGACATCGTCTGCGTCCAGAACCAGTACAATCTCGCCAACCGTGAGGATGACGCGCTGATCGACAAGCTCGCAGACGAAGACACGGCCTACGTGCCCTTCTTCCCGCTCGGCGGCTTCTCTCCCCTGCAGTCCTCGACGCTCTCGGATGTCGCCGCCCGCCTCAGCGCCACGCCGCTGCAGGTGGCGCTCGCCTGGCTCCTCAAGCGCGCGCCGAACATTCTGCTCATCCCCGGCACATCCTCGCGTGGTCACCTCAGGGAAAACCTCGCGATTGCAGATATCGAGCTGCCCGATGATGTAATGGCTGAGCTCAACGGCATTGCCGCAGCGTAAGGCGCCTGACTCTACGCAAGGCAAACAGATGGCGGCGGATCATCCGCCGCCATCCAGGAAGTCGCGTCACAGCCTCCTCACGGGCACCTCCCCAGATTGACGAATCGCGCCGGCAGCGACATCTTCTGGCTTAGGCGTGGCCTGCGCCCAACCTCCATCGATCCTCCCCGGCAGGGTCTTTCAAACGGAGGCAAAGGGACTTCCGTCTCGGGTTCGAAAACCTTGGTCCGATCGCTCGGGCGTGGTTGCCGGGGAACATGCGTCCGTGACGGAAAGGCCTGACAATGACCCGAAACGGAAACTTCAAACGCAGGGTGCGCACCCGCGCCGCAAAGACCGGCGAATCCTATACTTCAGCCCTCAGCCACATCCGCGCGCCGCAAACAACATCCCGAACAGAACCGCAAACGGATGAGCCCACAGGCAAATCCCTGCGGCTGGCCGTCGCCCAGTCCACGGTCCGCCTGGACCCGCGCGATGCCGACGCCTTCCGCGCCAACGGCACCGAAATGCGCCACCTCATGCGCCAGGCGCACGATGCCGGCGCCCGCCTCCTCCACTTTTCCGAGGGAACGATCTGCTTTCCCCACAAGCGCATCCTCTCCGAAATCGGCCCCGCCGAGATCGGCGCTGCCGACTGGAGCCGTTACCAATGGGAGGTCCTGCGCGAGGAGATGGAGGAGACGAGAGAGCTCGCAAGGGAGCTGAAGCTCTGGACGGTCTTCGGYGCACCCCACCGGCTGACCCCGCCGCACCGGCCGCATAACAGCCTCTATGTCATCTCTGACAGGGGCGAGCTGGTGACGCGCTATGACGAGCGCCTGCTCTCCCACACGAAGATCTCCTTCATGTATTCGCCGGGCAAGATCCCCGTCACCTTCGAGGTGGACGGCCTTCGCTTCGGCTGCGCTGCCGGCATGGAGTCGCATTATCCCGAAATCTTCATCGAATATGAGAGGCTCGATGTGGACTGCATGCTCTTCTCGACTTCGGGAGAAACACCCTCTGCAGCCCCGCCCTTTGCCGCCGAGGTGCTCGGTCTCGCCGCCAGCAATACCTATTGGGTCAGCTACGCCTCCCACGCCCCGCAGAGCGTGATTGCTCCCTGCGGCATCGCTGCCCCCAATGGCCAATGGGCAGCCCTCTGCCCAGCGGACGGGAAGCCCGGCATCGCCTTTGCCGACATCACCACCAATCCGGAGAACCCTGCGCGGCCCTGGCGGCGCACCGCCCGCGGCGATCTCTACCAGCCGCACCAGATCGACGGCGATCCGAGAAGCGACAGCCGCGAAGCTTTCTGAAACGCCCGTAAACAGACCGGCGGGCAATCCGCCCGCCGGCGCCATAAGACGCCTTGTCTTGTGCCGGCCTATGTCTTCCCGTGACCAAGCGCATCCATCGCCGTCGCGATGAGGAGCTCCCGCCATTCCTTCGTCAGCCTGGAGTGCACCGCAATGCCGGCGGTGATACCCAGGCCGGAAAAGGCGCTCGTCATGCGGATCAGCCGCTCCATTACGAGATTTGCAAGATCAATGCCGGGTGGCCTCGTGCATGGCCGCTCGAAGGCGACGGCCACCACTGCCCTGTCCCGGTCTTGATTACAGCATCATAAACCGCCTGCTTGGTCGGAAGATGATGCAAGAGCCCCGCCTTCGAATAACCGACGGCATCGGCAATCTGCTGCAGCGCAGCATGGGCAAGCCCATGCTGCGCAAGAAGTGCTGCCGCCCGGTCTATGATCCCGGCATCGATTTCGGCTTTGGTTGGTCTGAGCATGGTCGGACGCTGTGTTCCTCTTGCCTTGCGCTGAAGTGACCGCATTGTGAGCGGCGCACCATCAGGCTCCGCTATAAGGGATGAGTGCGCCTTTGCCTGGTCCGGTCTTCTGCAGCCGGCGAAAATCTGGGGAAGATCAGTCTCTGAAAAGAACGGATGCAGAAAACCCTGCGACCACCCCGCTCCCGAGCATGAAGAGAACAGAAGTCCCCTCGGTCGAAACACCGGAAATGCCAGAGGCTATGCACCCCCAAAACGATATCGTGAGCAATTGCAAGAATGCCTTCCGCGAGGTGCGGTTTGTTATCTGCAAACCGCCGGGCTTTTCCGGCGGGTGGAATCTGAGGCGAAATTTGCGCGCTGAAAAGATGGCCGCCATGATGATCATTGCGAACCACCCCCGCCCGCGCGCGAGGTAGTCTGTCCGTTGCTCAGGTGCGGTGTAAGGCTCGATCAGCCGCAGGCATAGGATACAAGACGCAAAAACGAAAGTCGCGCTGGCCAGCGTCCAGAAAAACGCGACTAGCGAGTATTCGAATCCCCTCGGCAGATACATGCTCAGATGCTTGGCTGCAAACCATGCCGCCACAAGCGCTAGGATGACGGCGGCAAGAAATCCCAGATCAAGTATCATTCACGTCCTGCCCACTTTCCGCGGGGGCTCTATCGGCAGGTAGAACCTGCGCCGAAACGCCAGCAGCGAATAGAGCCGCCCCTTCGGCAATACCCGCCCCCAATATTTCGCCCCAGGCCACGCCGCCATGAAGGCGGGCATGACGGCGGATGCGAAACCCAGATCATCTGTCATCACGTCCCGCCCATTTTGAATTTTACAGCCGCCATCATCCAGCTCAGCGATCGGGCTGCGACCAGCTCTTGCAATCGTCATGGCAATATTCAGGAAACGCCGCGATGTTGCTGGCGAGCGTGGGGTATAGCCTGACGTAAGTGACATCCATCAAGGTGCCGACAGTGATCTCGAAAGTCCCTGCCGGCAGACTGTCCTCATAGGCCGCAGCATCGGGGAAAGCGGCATCCGACGGGCGCGGCAACTGAACGAAGCTGATCGACCACAAGCTCGGATTATCGTCGAGCAGATAGCCGGAGAACCGCTTGCCGGCCTCCGTCGATCCCAGGTCGTGAATGGCCTTGATCATGTCGATATTGGCATTCTTGGTCTTCAGTTCGACAACCGTCGGTGCGCCATTGCCGGAGGCCCGCACAGCCTTGAGCGTCTCCCAATATCCTTTCGAACGCTGTGGGAAAAACTCGGCGAAATAAGCCTTGCCGTTGAGCATATGGATTTGGAACTTGCCGACCCGGCCATAGCGCGTGACCTCGTCGAAGCAGGCAGCTTTTATGGTTCCGTTATCGCAGGCGTACCATCCCTGCTGGGACAGGATACTCACGGCCTTGTCACCCATCCTGACGCCGAAGAGGAATTCCGGACGCCCATGATCGTCAGCACCGGCCGCATCGGAAACGACCGACACAAGAGACAAAAATAGCCCGATACCGGCCGCAATCAGCCTTTGCCCCAGACATCCCGAGAACATATTTCCCTCCGTTGCGGCTCGCGCCCCGCCCGTCTTTGCCGCCCCGTCCGCAAATGCGGCCGCCTCTTTCCACATCTGTTGACGCTCAACCATTGAGCTCGCTGAGCGCACCGAGATAACCAAGCCCCGTCGCCGCAAGGCAGGCGAAGGTTCCGCCCATAAGGCCCGCATGCGCATCCCGGCCCCCGCCCTTGACGTCACGAACGATGAAAAATGCGATCAGGGAGAACAGAAGGATCGCAAGCGCCGTGCCGATGATTCCGCCGATGAAATAGCCGGTCCCGCCTGAGCGATCCGGCACCTGCTCGCCGATCGCGAGGCTCGTCCACAGGCCGCCGAGGAAGGCGAGCACCGCGAGCAATACGATGCTGTTTTTCAGCCCATCAGCCATATGTGCGTTCGCGTGATGTTTTGAGGCGGATAGAACCGGTCCCGATAGCGATAGGCAGCAACAGCGCCGACGAGCGCCACGATCACGACCGCATAGATCCCGCCGGTGAGATAGGACACGAACGGTGCGTTGGAATGCGTCGGGTCCATCAGCCACAGACACATAGCCGAAAAGAGATATGCGAAGGGAGCGCCGATCAGCGCATAGACGAAAACCCGCCATGCCTGCCGCCCACCTTCGGGAAGCATCTGGCTCCAGTGCATCGCCCCCAACCATGCTGCAATCAACGCAGCTCCGACAACCACAGGCATCGATAGCCCTCCCCAATTTCCGATAGAATCGTCCCGCCCGTGCAGCCTCATTCCTGACGGAGGCAAGCCACGGATATAACKCCGGATTTGACGCAAACTCACGGAAACGACGCCGGCAGGACGCCGGCGCTGAAAATATCATTATTCAATCTGCGGATGAAAATCCAGAGGGGCGCTTCAGCCTCATTCGCCATCGGCATCCCTCCCTCGATTTATAAAACAACCCTTCCGCATCTACCCTTGTCTCTCGGCCGAACGGGAGACAAAGCATGGACATCACGTCGGATTATGACGCTTGGTCGCGCAAACGACGCGAACAAAGCGCTGCCGCCGCCAGCAGCATTATTCAATCCTTGGATGAAAATCCAGGTGAGGCTGCAGATAACCTTAATTTCGCGCGTGAGTATGCGGATGTTACGAATTGCCCTGCGCCACCATTGCCGCTGGTCGCAGAATATCGCGACTTCTTTCAAAGGCGCATCGATGAAGCGCGCAACAAGGAGATCCTCTCTGCTTCACCACGTCTGGCCCGCTGGCTAAGCGAAAACGCCACTGCGACGGCATTGGCGAAGGATGATCTTCACAACCTGTCCTCCCTGGAGAGCCTGGCGCAAAAGGCTTCGTCGCCGCAACCTACCCCCCCGCCCGCTGTTCCACCAGCGGCGGCGATTTCGCCCTCTGCAGGACCGACAGCAACTTCACCTGCGAGCCCTGCCACGCCATCAAACGCGCCCGCAACTCCAGCAGTGGAATCCACTGCCACAGCTACGCAATACATCGTTCCAACCGGCCCCGCAGGATCTACGGCCATCGCACCGCCAGATATTCCGGCACAGCCCGTCGCTCCCGCCGTGGCCAACGCGCCTGCAGATTCCCAAGCGTCTCTCACCGAAGATCAAGGAAGAAAAAGAAGCGCTCATCGACAAGATCCTCGCTGCAGCAAACGCTCATCTTGATGAGATTCCCGCGCTGGAAGAGGAAATCCGGACACAGTCCTGGTTC
>NZ_JBFUBG010000119.1:0-15361 GCF_056405875.1 Rhizobium sp. P1_E6
GCGTGTAATAGGTCCGCTCGATGGTGAAGCCGTTGCCGCCGGCCGGCAGCGGCTTGACAGGGGCGGCGACCGTGGTGACGACGGCCGAGACCGTGTCGCTCGTCGCGCTCGTCAGTGTGAGCGGATGGTCGATCAGCGCGTCACCGGTCATCTTCGCCATATAGGCGCCAGTCCGTTCAGCCCCGTTGACGTTGACCTTCAGATCGTCGTCGCCGTTCTGCAGGGCACGCGCCGCCAGGAGCATCCAGGCCTGTTCCTGGGTGCTTGTATATTTGCTGCGATCCCATTCCCGCGCGACCGCCTTGGCGAGGTCTGGAATGACGGGGGGAACCGGCCGGCTTTCCGCGGCAAGCGCTAGGATTGCCGCACCATCGCGCAGCACCGAGCCATAGTCTGTGCGCGAGAAGTTCACGCGGGTCACCATCGACTGTTTCGACATTTGCAGCGCATCGACGAAAATGTTCTTCGAGCGAGTCGCATCCCCATAGAGCGCAAGTGCTGCGGCGATATGGGCCTTGGCGAGCGGCGTCGGGAAGTCGTTGATCATTGTGTCTGCATAGTAGCGCAGGTCGCTAACGGCCGCCTTCTTATTGCGCGCCAGCACGTAGAGGGCGTAGGCGATCTCATCGCCCTTGCCTTTCACGTCCGTCGTGTAGGAGAGCGAGTTCTGAAGGTTCTCCAACGCCTGCACCAGGGCGCGGTCCGGCACGTCGTATTTCTGCTCGCGCGCCCGCGTCAGGAAGTCCGTGACGTAGGAATCGAGCCAGAGATCGCCGGAATCCGGACCCCACAGACCGAAGCTTCCGGCATAGGCCTGGTAGGAGAGCACGCGGTAGATCGCATCCTGCACGCGCTTGTGGATGTCGTCATCCGTCTCATCCATGCCGGCCTGCTTGGCGACTTCTGCGAGATAGAGCAGCGGCATGGCCCGGCTCGTCGTCTGTTCGGCGCAACCGAACGGGTAGCGGTCGAGTGTCATCAGGAGGGCCGGAATGTCGAAGGCGGCCGAGCGCGTGACGTTGACGGCGATCGAAGCGCCCGGAAGCACGCTGTCGGCAAGCAGGTTCTTATCGATCGTCAGGCTCTTGCCGGGCGCGAGCGCAATGACGCGCCGTTCGGTGACCGGCAAGGAGGACGGCCGCACCGGCACGTCGACCACCTGGTCGAGCGACAGGCCCTGATCATTCGACAGGTTGATTGCCACACTGCCATGGCCCGGTTCGCCGCCGACGAGCGTCAGCGTCAGGTCGGACTTGGCGCCGGCTTCGAGCCTGAGAGCCTGTTCGGCAGGCCCGTCGATGCTGAGGGCGCTGTTGCCGGTCAGCGTCAGCTTGTAGTCGCCGGCCGGCGCATCGGTATTGGCGATGTCGAGACGCAGATTGGCCTTGTCCCCCGGAGCGAGGAATTTCGGCAGGCTTGCGGTGACGACGACCGGATCGCGGATGATGACGTCCTTGGCGCTGTGGCCAACGCCGGTTTTCGTCCAGGCGAGCGCCATCACGCGGGCCGTACCGTTGAATTGCGGAATGTCGAAGCTGACTTTTGCCTTGCCTTCGGCATCGAGCTTTACCGGGCCGGAGAAAAAGGCGACGAGCTTCTGCGTCGGCGGGCTTGCCTGCAGCGCAACCGCGCCGCCATCGCCGCCGGTGCGAAGCTTGCCGGTTGCGCCCAGCGAACCGTCGATCAGCCTTCCATAGAGATCCCGGATCTCAAGCCCGAGCTGGCGCTGGCCAAAATACCAATCCTCCGGATTCGGCGGCTCGTAGCGGGTGAGGTTCAGAATGCCGACATCGACGGCGGCAACGGTGATATAGGCCTCCTCATTCGCACCGGCGCCTGAAACCTGCAGGCCGATATCCAGCGGCCCGCGCGGCAGCATCTTCTCCGGTGTATCGATCTTGACCTGCAGTGCGCGCTCAGCCGGATCGACCTTCAGCCATTTGATGCCGATCGAGCGCGCCGGCATATGGGTGTCGAGCGAATCGCCTGGCCGGAAGAGCGTCGCGGTCACATAGGCGCCCGCACCCCAGTCTGCGGTGACGGGAATGTCGACCTCGCCGCCGGTTTGACCCATCGTTGCGTTCTGCAAGGCAACCAGGTTTTCCGTGCCGGCCGTGATCATCAACTCGCCGCCATAGCGCGACGTGACCTTCAGTTTCGCCGTCTCGCCGACATGATAGCTATCCTTGTCGAGCGCGATTTCGAGGCCGTCGGGCGTTTCCGTCGATGTCGAGGCCACGAACCAGCCGGCATCGAACTCGACGCTGGAGGTCGGGCCGTCGGCATCAGCACTTTCTACCTCGAGCCGGTAGCGGCCCCAGTTGACCCTCGTCTGTATCTTGCCGCCATTTTCGGCCGTCGCAACCACCGAGCCGGAGCCAACTTCTTCGGGCGTGTAGGTCGGCTCATATTTCCAGGCAGTGCCTTCGCGATACCACTGATAGTCCCGGCGCAGCTTGTAGAATTTCCAGCGCAGGCCCTTCATCTCCTGCTTCTGGCCCTGAGTATCAAGGCCGATCACCGTGAAGTTCGCCAGCGCATTTTCGGGCAGGTCGCCATCAAATTCCGGCTTGATGCCGATTGCGGTCGCGTCGGTCTTGACCGGGATCTCCAGCGAGCGCTCGATGGCGCGGCCGCCCGGCTCCTGCATACGCAGATAGACGGTTGCCCTCAACAGCTGGGTCGTGGCCGGCAGTTCGCCGATCGTCAGATCCGTCGAGGCTTGGCCGTTCTCGTCGAGTTCCGGCAGCCCGTCGATCGGCTGACGCGACTCCTCGCTCGCCTCTTCGTCTGCAAGCCCAAACTGGTAGCCGGGATAGGCCGCATTCTCGCGCGTCGGCTTGACGACGACATCGCCTTCGACGGTGAGGCCGGCGGCCGGAGCGCCGTAGAGATATTTGCCGGAAATATCGATCGTCGCGGCCGTATCCGTGCCGATCTCCTTGGAGTCCGTCTTGATCTCCATGTCGGTGCGGTCAGGCACGAAATCGTCGACGAGGAAGGTCTTCGTGGCAATCGCCGAGCCCTTCGGATCGGTATAGACGTTCATCGTCCAGGTGCCGCGCATGGCGTTTTCCTGCGTCTGCAGGTCCACCTGATAGCCACCGAGATCGCTCGTCTGGTGGACGATGCGCCGGTCTTCCACGCCGTCGGGCCGTGAGAAGATGAAGGTCAGCGGCAGGTTCTCGATCGCCTTGCCGTCCGTGTCGCGGGCAAGGACTGCGGCATGCACGGTTTCGCCGGCGCGGTAGATGCCGCGTTCGGTCCAGGGCAGCACGTCGATTGCTCCCGGCGCGGCGCGGCCAGTGACACCGCGATCGGAAAGATCGAAGCCGGCGCGCGTCATGTCGAGGAAGACATAGTCGGACGTGCCGTTCTTGGCGGTGATGACGGCAGGTGTGAGTGCGGCGGTGCCGCGCATCAGACCGGCCGTGAAGGTGGCGCGCCCGTTCTGATCGGTCGTGGCCGCGCCGAGCACTTCATTGTTCTTGGCAAGCAGCTGCAATTCGACGCCGGCCATCGGCTTGGCGGAGGCAAGCGAGCGGGCAAAGACGTTGAGCCCGTCGGTGCCGGCATAGGTGGTGACGCCTATATCGGAGACAAGGAACCATTGGGTCGCCTGCGAATCCCAGTCTTGCACCGGTCCGGTCGGCGCGGTGGCGACCAGCACATAGATGCCGGGCTTGCGCTCGGGCAGTGCCTCGTCGACCGGGAAGCTGGTCACCACATCCTTGTTGAGCTCGTTGGCGATCTCGATCGAGCCCTGCCAGACGAGTTCGCCACTCTGGTCCTGGATGTTCTGGGCGCTATAGCCGTCGAGCTGTGTTAAAAACTGCGAACTCGTCAGAAGCGGCGCGATGCCGCGATCGCCGATGCGGTAGAGCTTCAGATTGGCGGTGGCCATATTGACGGAGACGATCGGCACGCCGCGGCGCGCCGACGATGGCAGCACGAAACTGTCGCCGGTAAAACGCACCATCTGGCTGCGGTCCTTGATATAGACGTCGATTGTAACAGGCGCTTCCAGAACCTCGTCGACGGAGGAGGGCAGGCCGGTGCGCAAACCGATCTTGTAGGTCTCGCCGTGGGTCAGACCCTCGACGCAGATCTGCTTGTCCTTGGCTTCCAGCGCTTTCGGTGCAGCGCCGTTCAGGGTCACGAAGGGGGTATAGTCGACCGTCTTGACCAGCGCCTCGGAGAAGGTGACGCAGGCGCGCGGCGTGGCGCTGTCGGCATCGACAGTATGTTCGGTGATGCGGAAGCCCTGAGTTTGCTTAAGCTTCAGGTAATCCGCCTGCACATCCTTGGCGCTGACGAGCGCAAGGCTTGCCTTGTAGCTATTCAGCGCATCGCGATAATTGGCATTCTTTTCCAGGGCCTTGGCAAGCACCGCCAGCGCATCGGCGCGCTTGTTGGTGGTGCGCGTCAGCTGGTAGGCGTTTAGCGCGTCGATCACCGCCTGACCGAAGATGCCGCTGTCAGCTGCGCCAAGCGAGGTGGCGGCGCGCGCCGTTTCGATCCAGAGATCGCCGTCATCGGGCGTGATCGACAGCGCGCCGTGAAAAGCCTTCAGCGCATCGGTAAGATTGCCGCCGGTGAGATCCAGGCGTGCACTTGCCGTCAGGCTCTCGACGCCCTGGCCTTGCTGGTCGTCGGCGAGCGCCAGATCGTTGCGGAAATTGCGGGCCTGCTGAACGAGGTCGTCGGAGAGAAAGGGCAGGCGGGGGGCAGCGCCGATATCCGGCTCTTTCGGCGCGGCAGCGGCGGCAGTTGTCTCGACAATCCTGCCGGCAATGGCGCCCGGGAAGGCATTCATCGTCTTGAAATCGGATTTGAGGAAACACCAACTCACCTTGGGATTATAGGTGAAGGCCTTGCAGCTCTTGTCGCCGATACAGGCGGCCTTGCACTGATCGAGCGAGAGATTCTGCTCGGTGCGCAGGTCGAAGCCGAAATAATCCGCGTCCTTGACGGTGACGATATCGCGCTTGGCGTCGGCAGCAAAGGCTGGCGGGCTCGCTACAATCGTAAATGCTGCAATGACGGAAAAGGCGAAGAACGAGCGCACAGACATTGGATCCCCCCAGGGTGCTGGCTCTGACCGGCCGGCAATGTCCCCACTCCTCGGGGAATTGTCAACACACCTTTCAGCCTGTTCCAGTTTCACACATTCGGTTTCTTGCAATCGTCACATCGGCGTGAGTGAACAGCTTGTGATTTGCAGCTTTCTCGTTGATCGGCAAGGATTTTGCCGCATTGTCCCGGAGGTAGCCCAAATGCCCAAATCCACGTCAGGCAAGATCCTTGCCGCGCTTTTCGCAACCGCAGCCCTTTCGCTCGGCTTCGGTTCCGCCGCCACCCAAGCGGCGGAAGATGCCGTCGTCATTCCAGCCCCCGCGGTCGACGAGGCGGGCCGGTCCGGCATGGAAACGGCGGTCTTCGCCGGCGGCTGTTTCTGGGGTGTCCAGGGCGTCTTCCAGCATGTGAAGGGTGTCAAAAGCGCCGTTTCCGGCTATGCCGGCGGGCAAGCAGCAACTGCCCAGTACGAAACGGTCAGCTCCGGCACGACGGGCCATGCCGAATCCGTCAAGGTGACCTTTGATTCGAAGCAGGTCAGCTACGGCAAGCTCCTGCAGGTCTTCTTCTCGGTCGCGCACAACCCGACGCAGCTCAATTTCCAGGGGCCGGACGAGGGCACCCAATACCGCTCGGCGCTTTTCATCTCCGATCCGCAACAGCGCAAGGTCGCCGAAGCCTATATCGCCCAGCTCGACAAGGCGCATGTCTTCAAACAGCCGATCGTCACCAAGGTCACCGACTATACCGGCTTCTACCCGGCCGAGCAGTATCACCAGGATTTCCTGACGCTGAACCCGACCTACCCCTACATCGTCTATAACGACCTGCCGAAGATTGAGAACCTGAAACAGATTTTCCCGGCCGACTACAGCACGGACCCGGTTCTGGTGCTGAAGGCCAAGGGTTGAGACGCTGCTGAAATCGCAATTTTAGAAGGCGGCTAAAGTGGCCGCCTTTTTTCACTGAGGGTCATACTTTAATAATTTATCAATATTAACAGATGTTTAATTAAGAAAAGCTGCATTTCATATCGGAACATATCGTCGCATCGCCCGTTTAAGCAGCGAGCCTCGTCGAAGCAGTCTGTCTTCAACGAAGCGGAGTCTCCTGAAGTAAGGCGTGAAGGGGATCTGTCATGGCCACGAATGTCATGCGTAGTTGGCAACGGGAACATCTCATGGAACAGCGAGTGCTGATTGTCGAAGACGAACTGTTGATCGCCCTCGATCTCGAAATGACGATAGAGGAAATGGGTGTGCATGTCGCAGGCCTCGCATCGGACCGGGAAGCGGCGCTCAGACTCGCCCCGCTTGCCGACATCGCCTTCGTCGATGTCAACCTCTCCGACGGCGCAACCGGGCCGGAGATAGGGCGGCGGCTCGCAGAAGACCACGGTATTTCCGTTGTTTTCATGACTGCCAATCCGGAAGCGGTTGCAGACGGTGTGCGAGGCGCGCTCGGTGTGGTGCAAAAACCCGTCATGCCACGAGTGGTGGAACAGCTCGTCAAATACGTTGCCGCCCGCCGCATCGGGATGCTCGCGGTCGTGCCGCCGCAGATGACGGTGTTTGCGTAAGGCGTTCCGTCTGATAAGGGCTATGAAATCAATCTAGATCGACTAAAAGAGGCATGTTTTTCACTTACGGTCGGCCCCCTCGGCCGACCAAGGGAATAATCGAAACCTCCGTCTCCACACCTTTTCTCATGACCAAATGCAGAACCACGACCGTACCACTTGCCGGGGTTCAAGAGAGAATACACCGTACTCTATTAAATCTCATTCTTTGAGCCATTGTATGAGCGAAAAGCGTACTCACCGTCACGCACTTGAAAACAGCGTAATCGCCATCGGAGCGGGATTAATCATCCTCGCTATCGGGGTGCGGCTCGGAACCAGCGTTGAAGTATGGTCCCTGATGACGTTGTCATTCGTCTGCATCGCCGTTGTAGGTGCGTGTCTGATAATCGCTGGTGTTCTTGATAAGCGATAGCGGTCGCAAGGATCGGACGTGGTCTGGAATTTAACTAGACAATAACGCTGTTCGTCAGCAGGTGAACCAGCATACCCGCCCGTCGCGCTCTTGACGAAGGTGTGATCGTTCATGAGAGTACTCCACGGCGTGGCGCTTGGAGATCTCTATACCGATATTAATAAGCGATGTCGTCAGCAGACTGGTGCTCACCTGTTCCTGTGCATGAAGCATCACGCAAAGCGGCCGGAGGTTTGCGCCGTAACCCATGTTCACAGTGCGCGAGGGTGCTTGAACCGTCCTTCCCTCCGGTGTCCCGCCAGCATGCCGGCGGACCGTCACCGCCCACCCAGTTTCTCTTTCCCCGGCAAACTGGCACGGTACTCGAAAGGAACATCGCCGTGAAGCCACGCCCGAAACTCCAATCATCTCTCCTTCAAGACCGCGTACCAATTTGATGGCTCGACGACACCTAGAGCAGATCCTGTTCAATCCGGGCCATATCCAGCAGCCCTGAAGTAATTCGCGCATTCTGCAGGAGAGATGCGGGGTAGCAAAGCGCCGACTGCGTCCCACAGAGCATCGATCTTTCGCTCTGCCCGGCCTCGCAACATAGCTTTCGGTTTGGAGAATGCGTTCTCGATGGGGTTAAAGTCGGGGCTATATGGCGGCAGGAACATGAGTTTGGCGCCGGCACGCTCGATGGCATCCCGTACACCGGATGTCTTGTGTGCCGGCAAGTTGTCCATGACGACGACATCACCGACCTGAAGAGTCGGGACCAGCACCCGCTCGACGTAGGCCAGGAAGACGTTACCGTTCATGGCGCCATCGTAAACAAATGGCGCGGTCATTCCGGTGAGGCGCAATGCTCCGGTAAAGGTCGTTGTTTTCCAATGGCCGTGTGGCAGCCTGCTCGGCAACGCTCGCCTCGAAGTGCACGTCCACGTAGACGTGCCATCTTCGTCGAAAGGTCGGTTTCGTCGATGAAGGTCAGCTTCTCCGGATCGAGGTCGAGCTGGCCATCAAACCAAACGCGYCGACGCTTCATGACATCTGACCGGTCTTGCTCCAGTGCACGTGCGGACTTATGCGATGGCCGGCCCTTTCAGCCAGCATCGAGTACAATGCTGATATCGAGAAAGGGAAGGACGAGCCAATGTCTATTGCTATTCTTGGAATTGATCTGGGCAAGAACTCCTTGCAGCGTGGTCGGCGTCGATGCGGCGGGAGCTGGGGTCGTTCGTCGAACAATGCGTCGACAGACGCTGATCGACTATGTTGTGAAGCTTCCTGCTTGTGTGGTTGCGATGGAAGCATGCTGCGGCGCGCATCATCTCGGTCGGCTGTTTGCAGAACAGGGTCACGAGATCCGTTTGATGTCGCCGGAATACGTTCGTCGGTATATCAAGGCTCAGAAGAACGATGACGCGATGCCGAGGGGATCGCTGAAGCCGCCTCACGCCCAACAATGCGCTTCGTCGAACTCAAAAGTCACAAGCAGTTGGATATCCGAACGTTACATCGGGTACGTTCCCGCCTTGTTGCGGAGCGGACAAACCTTCTCAACCAGATGAGGGCGATCCTACAGGAACGTGGTGTGATCTTCCCTGCCGGCAGAAGAAGGATTGAGCTCGAATTGGATTCCATGCTTTCTGAGGACAGCGAGACGCTGTCGCAACGCATGCTTCGGCTGACTAAGGGACTGCGTGCCGAATGGAAGGGACTCGACGCAAAGATCGCAACGCTGAACGAAGAGTTTACCCGGTTGGCTCGCGACGTGCCGCGACGCGCAGGTTGACCTCGATCCCGGGTATCGGGGTGCTTAAGGCAACCGCTTTAGTTGCCGCGGTGGGCAATGCCAGCAGCTTCGCCAAAGCCCGAGATCTCGGCTCCTTGCTTGGATTGGTTCCGAGGCAATACAGCACGGGCGGTAAACCTCGGCTGCTCGGGATATCCAAGCGCGGCAATACATATCTACGGACGCTGCTGATCCATGACGCCCGCGCGGCATTTCCATCGCTTTCGAAGAGCGACACAGCTATCGGGCGTAAAAAATGGCACGTGGTGCCGACGGCCTTATGGGGGCCTGAACGCGCGGATGTCCATCTTGGCCATTGGGATTACCCATGAGACCGTATACGTTGACGCAGACTGATCAGAACACCATAAAATCCTCTTGCAGACGGGCGGGCCATACGTTTTTTAAACGTCCATCCAAGCACCAAGTGCAGTTCGGCTGATCCTCACCTGGCGCTCGACGGACAAGCGGTCAACCATTTCATCGCGCGTCACGTCCTTACGGTCTTCGATCAATGCGACAACGAATTCCTCGTGTGCATCCAGCGCCGACGGCCGCCTCCTACCTTGCGGTCGGGAGGTCGGCTAACCGTCTTTCGCTCTTGCGATCCAACGGAGCGCCGTCGAAATCCCGACCCCGAACCGAGCCGCGGCCTGTCTTGCTGACATGCCTGCCGCAGACGCTTTCAATACTCGTAGTCGAAGATCATCGCTCAACGCCTGTGCCATCATCCACCTCTTCGCTGTGGATGTTGAATCAGCCTAGGCTCGCCGCGTCACCTCACAATCGATTCATCGATCGCAGGACCTGCTCTAGGTTCCATTCCGCGTGCATTTGAATAACAGTGCGGTGGGCCCTCGGAGATTTAGTCCCTGATGCCCACCAGGGGATTGAGCTATCAAGACCGTCAGGACGCTCGGTTAAGGTTGAAACAGCCCGGAGCGACGGAGTTCGAGGGTTGGTCCCCGACGTCATGCGGGGAAAAATTTCCCTCTCGGCCTGAATAACAAGCGCGGCTCTCGCCACTCACATTATCGAATCCGTGCCATGGCCCACTGGAATGCCGTGGCTGGCGCGTCTGCCTGATTTCGCAGATCCACGATTTCTTTGATCAGCTATGAGGCAACGTGGCATCGCCGAGACGAGAATGACCCGATGAAGCCGCCTGCGCCACTTGCCAGAAGTCCAACGGGTCAATGCTTCTTCTGTGCCGCGACTTCAAGCAGCCGCTTGGCCATGCGGGACATGATTGCCCTACGGTCATATTTCGCAACGAAGGCCTCGCGTTTCGTCRTACCCAGCCGGAGGCGCTCAAATGCCTTCAGTCCGCCTTCCACATCGCAGGGATTGAATAAGGCCGCGTTGCTAATCTCCTCCGCAATGAACTTTGCGCTGAAGCCGCTGACGCCGGCAAGGATCGGTTTTCCGGTTGCCGCATATTCGAAGAGCTTTGAGGGGATGACGCRCTCGAACGCAGCAATATCATTCAGGTGCAGGAAAAGGATGTCGGCGTCGCGGTAGATGTCGATGATCTTCGCGCGCGGTACCGGCGGCGAGAGGATCACGTTGCTCACGCCTCTGGCCTGCAAGGCGCTTCTCAGTGCGTCGACCCGGCCGCCATCGCCCACGACGCGGAAGCGTGCCTTGCCCACTGTCCGGGCGCCAAGCTCCGGCAGGATCAGGTCCAGACCCTGACCATCACCGATATTGCCCGCGTAGACGACGTCGAGAACCTGATCCGTCTTCGGTGTCAGCAAAGAAAAGTCGGCCAGGAACGATTCATCGATCCCGTTGGTGAACACATCCAGCTCGAGATCCTTGCCATACCTCTCCTGAAAATAAGGGACAAAGCCGCCGGAAACGACGTTCATTCCGTCTGCGCTCGTCACGGCCCAGTGCTCCAGGAGCCCGAACGCTTTCAGAAGCTGCCCGGACGGCTTGCCCTTGGACAGGGTCAGCATCGTCTCGACGAAAATGTCGCGAATATCAATGTAGAGCGGCGTCTCAGCGCGTCGTGCGATATAGGTCGCTAGGACCGCGCTCATCAGCCGGCTGGAGGTGGCAAATACGAGATCGTATTTCTGCCCCTTCGCCAACCGGACGGCAGCGCGTGCAAATCCGATGAAGCGCTTCATTTGGTTCAGACGACTGGAGCCCGGCGGCGGCAGCGCGATGCGCGTAATCGTAGTTCGGCCCTGCACCTCGCGCTCGGGTGCCTGCTCGGACGCGATGGCGTTGTAGCGATTGGGCATGGTCGTGATGACGTCGATTTTCAGATCGCCACCGCCTTCCTCGACCAGCGCCTTCACCAGCGAGGCGGCGCGGAATGACCCAGCCGAGAGATCCGGCGGGAAATAATATGTGAGAAGGAGAATGCGGCGCGTCATTGGGAAATCAGCTCGAAGTTCGTTATGATCTGTTCAAAAGGTGCGGTMTTCTGCCACGCCAGAACATTGCGTGGCAAGCGGGTCCCGAATTCCGGCGCGAACTGTCCATCGGTAGTTGAACATTTGACCGCACCCTCGACGCGAACCTCGATCAGGCGGTTTCCAGCCGTGCGAAGACGCCAGCCATTGTCGCGGGTTTCCTCTACTGTGACGGTGGGATGCAATGGAAAGCGAGCGATCGCCTGATGCGGTGAAGTGCCATGGATCGTGTCGGTAATTCGCAACGTATTGCCGGCGAGCGATACTGCGCGCTGGTGGACTGGTTTGCCGGCAAGGAAGCGATAGCCGTCGTGGGACGCGTGCGCCTCTTTACCATCTGCAGAGAGAGAAACGTTGCGCGGTCGCGCCCGGCGCCCGACGCGGAAGCTCGACCAAACTTCCGAGGAATTATGGCCGTCGATCTCGACCGTCGCGTGGGACGCCGTGCTGCGTTCGGCTCGCCGCAGGGCATCGCTCTCATAGGTGGATGTCCCTCCGTTCGTCACCAGCCGCTCAGCCCCAACGGAAACTTCTACCGAGAGCGTGTCGGCATGGCCGTGGCCGGGAAGGTAGGTCGGACCGACAGGGGCGGCGTCAAAGATGGCCGTCCAAGGGCCTTCTAAGAGGCGAATGTATCCGCTGTTCTTGAGCCAAACGGAACCCGGCGTCGCCTCACCGGCAGCAAGGTCCAAGCCTCTCGCATAGTGGACGAGCGCCGCGTGGTTCCGAGCCTCATGAAATGCCGCATCGTTGAAGAGTGCGATCTCACCGTCAGGATGGGTCATGGCGGCCAGCCAATCGAGCATAGCAAGGGCGGCACTGCGCCAGGTCCCGACCTGCGACGCCGTGACGTCCGGATAGATCAGGCTAAGCTGAACGAGATCCAGCATGTCTTCAGTCAGCAGCGCGTGATACATCGGACTGCGCTCGAAATGCGCGCCATCGGCCAGCATCTGTTCGGCGAGTTCCTTTTCCATCAGGTCGAGCCCGCAAGCGCGAAACTCATCGGCTTCCTTGCCACAGAAGAAGCATCCGAGGAAGATCAGTGCCTTGGCGTTGACGAAAAGGTGGTTCCCGCGCAGGTGATGTTCGAGCTGCCTGCTCAAGGCGCGGCCCTGCATGGTCAGGCTCTGTGCGAAGCCATTCGGGAGCGGTGCTCCCATTAACGCGGCTGCAATCCAGGTCACCGTTCGGCGCGATAAGGGATAGGGTTCCCAACCCGCCCCCTGAACAGGCGGGTTCTCCCTGATCCATCGCGCCATGGCGTCGCGATGCCAGTGCGCGCGCTCGTCGTCGGCCTTGCTGAGAAGATCGTCGAAATAGTGGAGATTGTAGGTCCACAGGCGAGGCAAGGCGGGATTGTTCCAACCTGCAGTGGCCTCCAGTTCAAATGCCTCGGCAAGGAATTGAAACCGGGTTGGCGAGAGCATGCTCACGGGATGCGGCGTGAAATTCGTCCATGACGCTTTTGGCTCACGCCGGGCAAGCTCCGGCCCTTCGAGATCGCTCGGCGTCGGCACCCGTCGAACAAGCCTGTTGATAATCTGCCCCGGCTGGAGATGCGCAACGGTTCTTGCCAGTCGGCCCAGGTTCATGGATTCATCCTTCCTGGCGATCCCGAGCCGCATTTCCACGAAATTGCGGTGCGCCATACGCCAGGAAACGCCGTCAATCAAAAAGTTAAGCGCCAGCCTCGCACAGTTTAACTGCGTTCGTACTGACGCTGGTGTCTTATTGTTGCGCGCGAAGCAACTCCGCCGCCTCGATAGTGACGCGGCTGACCTCGAAGATCTCCTCGATCGGAATTGCGCTCTTTCCGTCACCGATCGCGTTGAGGAAGGCGATGGCGCAGGCGTACTGGCCCTTGTCCTGCTTCCAGAGGTTCATCTTCTTGAACTGGGACCAACCGAAGCCGTGCAGCTTGCGGAAATTGTCGAGCTGCAGGACGCGGCCTGCAGCAAAGACTTCCACTCGCTCTTTCGGGAAGCTGTTCGAGCCATTCGCTAGATACATAATCGTTCCGAACGAACCGTCGGCGAAACCGAGCGTGATCGATGCCTTGTCCTCGGCAATTTCCACACCGGGTGCGTCGCCCATGCGCAGCGCCTGAACCGAGACAACTGGGCTCCCGGCTAGGAAGCGCATGAGATCGATCATGTGGCAGGCCTCGCCTATGATCCGCCCGCCGCCCGTCGTGCGATTCTGCGTCCAGTGGTTGGCAGGAATTGCGCCCGCATTCATCACCATGAGGAACGACTTGGGCTGCGAGATCGGCGTCAGAAGCGATTTCATCTTCAGCACTTGCGGTGCGAAACGTCGGTTGAAGCCGACCATTAGTTGCGGACCGGATCCGCTCTCATGGGCCTTCTGGTACGCAGCCTGAACCCCTTGCAACTCTTCAAGCGATAGGGCCAACGGCTTCTCCACAAAGACATGCTTACCGGCAGCCAATGCTTCCTCGATTAAGCGCGCGTGACTATCGTGGCGGGTGACGATGACGGCCGTGTTGATGTCGCTGTTTGCGTAGACGGCGCTCGTTTCTGTGGACGCCTCCGCAAAGCCCGCACGACTGCCGTGAATGACACCGTTGACGCCGCCGGAGGTCACGATCGTGTGGAATTGTGCGCCAGCCGCCTTGRAGGCGGGTATCAGCATCCGCGATGCGTAGTTGCCGGCACCGATGAAGCCTAGAACAGGACGAGCGCGGTTGAAGCTCTGRGGAAGTTCGCTCAGCGACACCTTCCGCACATCGCGATTTTCAGCGTCGCGCTTGTAGTCGAGCATGATGCCGAGCGCGCGCTTGTCCTCGGTAAGCAGCGTGTAGGCGGAAGGCGCGTCGTCAAAGTCGAAGCGGTGCGTGATCAGCGGCTTCACGTCGAGTTGGCCCGAGGCCATCATGCCGAGAACCGCCTCGAAATTGCGCTGTTCCGTCCAGCGCACGAAACCGAGAGGATAATCGATCCCTTCCTCTTCATAGGTCGGGTCATAGCGACCGGGACCGTAGGAGCAGGAGACCTGAAAGCTCAGTTCCTTGGTGTAGAAGTCCGCCCGGTTCAGTTCGAGGCCGGTCACGCCGACGAGTACGATACGGCCGCGCTTGCGGCTCATCTGGGCTGCCTGTCTCATTGGATCGTTGGACTTGGTCGAGGCTGTAATGATCACGGCATCGACGCCTTCGCCAGCGCTGAAGGCCATGCCGGCGGCAATCGGGTCCTCGCCGGTTGAGGGATTGCAGGTCGCAGCTCCGAAGCGCCGCGCCAGCGCCAACTTGGCTTCGTCAAAATCAATCGCCAGAACCCGGCAGCCCTGGGCGCGCAGCAATTGCACTGTCAAGAGACCGATTAGGCCGACACCCGTCACTACAACGCACTCGCCAAGAGTCGGCTGCGCCAGACGAATACCCTGCAGACCGATGCTCGCGACGACAACGAATGCGGCAGAATCGTCGTCTACGGCGTCCGGAATACGGGCGCAGAGGTTCTTGCTCACCCGGACGACATCGGCATGCGACCCATTAGAGACCACGCGGTCACCTGGCTTGAAGCCTCCGACATTCTTGCCCGCTTCACTGACGACGCCGACATTGCAGTAGCCGAGGGGCAGCGGCTGGGCCAGCTTGGACCGGACCGCCTCGACCGTCGACATCAGTCCGTCGTTGCGCACCTTATCCAGCACCATGCGGACGCGCTCGGGCTGCTGGCGCGCCTTCTGGATGTAGGATGCACGGCCGAAATCCACCAGCATTCGTTCCGTGCCAGCCGAGATCAGGCTCACAGTGCTGTGAATTAGTAGGGTATTGGCGCTGGCATGCGGGGTGGGCGCCTCGGCAATGTAGGTGGTGCCATTTCCCATGTCCTGCAGGATTTGTTTCATTCATGAACCTCGATGTCAGGCTAGCCGTGCTGGCCTGGCGTAATTGATCAGAACCGCGCGAAAGGCGCCTTTGAAGACGAAGAGGCTTCCGGCTGCCGCACCGACAATGCCAACCGTATCGATCAGCTTCTGCATGTCATCGATGCTGCCGGCGCCCCCAAGGATCGACATCGGGGTGGAAATCGCGGCCCTGACCTGTCGCGCTAGGTCTA
>NZ_JBFUBG010000120.1:0-15348 GCF_056405875.1 Rhizobium sp. P1_E6
GCAGGTAACGCTCATGGGCAATCGAGAAGAAGCGCAAGGAGCCGATATTCTCCACCGGCGGGATGAAGCGGAGATTGATGCGGCCTGCCTCGATATGGCGGATGATGTCATCGGTGGTGCCGCTTTCGATATGCATGCGGATATCGGGATATTTGCGGGCAATGCGCGCAAGGAACGCCGGCAGGACGCCGATCGTGGCGGGATAGACGGTGCCGATCGCAATCTTGCGCGTTGTCTTGCCGGCAACGGAGCGGGCGATCTCCGTCGAAAGGTCCACTTCGCTGAGGATCCGGACCGCGCGCTCGTAATAGGCAGCCCCTGCTCTCGTCAGTTCCACCCGTCTTGTCGTGCGGATGAAGAGCTGCACGCCGAGTTCCTTCTCCAGTGCCAGCACCTGGTTCGACAAAGCCGGCTGCGCGATATGCACCTTGGCTGCCGCCCTGCCGAAATGCAGCTCCTCGGCCACCGCGACGAAGTAGGATAGCTGGCGTAGTTCCATGATACCCACAATTTGTTCTTTAATTTCACAACGTATTGTACATGGACCCGTGGTGCTCGTCATGAACAAAATGTGGGCATGGAGACTTTTTCTTCGAACCTCAAAAAGCGAGCCGAACAGCTTGGAATTTCAAACGCCGAGGTCGCTCGACGCGTGGGTTTGAGTGAACGCAGATATGGAAATTACATCTCCGGAACCAGGCAGCCGGATCTCGCTACGCTTGTAAAAATCTCGGCGGTACTGATGACGAGCCTCGACGAGCTACTGTCAGACAAACCCGATAAGTCTGCGAAAAGTCCCAAACGCAGCCTTCAAGAACGCATCTCGTCAGCGGCTGAGGCTTTGAACGAAGACGACCTTGCGAGGGTGGCGATCATGCTTGATGCATTGGCAGCAGCTCGGTCTTAAAGCCCAAGCCAGAACTGACCGTTCGTTTGCACAAATCGGATCTGTCGTTGGAATCGCACGGATCGCCCGTATAGAACCGGCGGTATGGCGGGCGATCTTGCACTAGCAGATGCCTACTGCCGTTCTAGGCGCCAGAAGTTGGCGGCTGTGGTTTTCGGCGTTCCCGTTTCGAACGTCAGCAAATTGGCTTCCCATCTCGCCACCGTGAGCCGTTTGGGACAGCAACGTGCCACCCGCTCTGTTTTCGGCCACCTCGGCCAGTGGGGGTGTACCGACCTGCCAGGTTCGCTCTTTTGAAAACGGTCCCCTGGGACCAGCCCAATCTCGCAATAATCGTGCACAAATTTTTGAGTCGGCGTACAACATCGCAACAGTGCAAACGGGGATCGCATGGATACGTTAGAGTTTTTCAGGCGCCGAGACGGTATTCACCTTTAAGGCTTGAGCTTAAATCTACTAGAAAATCAAATGGTGTTGCATTCTATAGATTGAACGAGCAGGCTGCCGTCTAATTCCTGCGGCCGAATTGATCACCTCATACGAGAGTGCGATGCCTAAAGATCTCAATGATGCGATCGATTCGATATTTCGTGGAATAGTTTTTATTTTCTATAATTATGTATACTCCATATTTCTTCTTCTGATAAATCCAGTTAAAGCCACTTTTATAATTGTTCATAGACTCCGCTCTGGAAACATATACCAAACAAGACCTTATGTTTTCATTTTTCTCAGCTTCTTCGTCGAGCTGGCATTTCCCAGATATTATTTGCAGCTCACAAACATACTTCAAAGACGCTTTGTCGATACCGATCAAGGACCAATCCCCGATACAACGCTGCTAAACGACATCTATCGTCGAGCGCTGGCGATTTTTGAGCCACAGTTCTTACTGGCGATTACTATCTCCTGCATCGTAATGTGCGTGTTGCTAGATGGAGCAGCGAATGTCCTAGTTTCAGCTATGTGCGATCGCCGGATCGATCGCCGCTTGTTCAAGGATAGTTTCTTTTATCTCAGCGGGTTTCAAGCCGTGCTTTTTTGCTTAGCGTTTGTCGCCATTTTTAGCGGATTTCCCGGACTTCTTTGGTCACTCAATGATCAATACAGTCAGGCCCAGTTTTTCTACATGATTTTCGCGCTGGCAAAGAATATTCTCAGTTTCGATCAAACGGATGGTCTTTTGGTGAACGGCGGAATCTTCGCCATCTCAATGGCAGTTTTTATTTACGCACTTTTGCAGCCAGCCTTTATTATTAACGTATTTGCACGATCACGCTTGCGGCCTTCGCTGCGCTTATGGCTCTCACCGGCCGCCGCCACAACAGTGGGGTGGGCGGCTTCAGCTATTGCCGCAATCGCATTTTTCCAAGTCGGAAACTTTGTCGCGGATCAAATACGGCCGGCGCAAGCCGAGAACCTTACGATCTCAAACGTTACCTGTTTCTCATCCTTGGAAGCACCGGCGAAAGTGAGGGCAATCGCGCTGGTTGCGAACTCGACGAGCGACCCGGCGCGTCTGCTTTCCACTGATTTTGTCATTAAGCTTCGCAAGTGGAACGAGCCGTCTATTGAAAAGGAGAATGGCGAGCAATACACGGTAAAGTCGCTGAGATCAAAGATCACGGACAGCAACACCGGTAGCAGGACAGCATATGCACTAGCACCAGGCCAGCTCATTTGGCTTGAAGTAGAAACCATTGATAGCTTTGCCGACTTCCTCGATAAGGGGAAATTCAAATCTACAACCGATGTGTGCGGCGTGTCATTGCCAGGTGCTTTCGGAGGCTCAATTCAAGCTTTCGGCAGCGTCGTCGACCCGCGAGATTTCGAAGGAGGCGATCCGCACTGACATCCCAAATTTTTGGCTCTCAATCGTGAGCGCCTTGAAGGGACATGAACCACCGGCATGCTAATGTTTGAATGTATTCTCACGATGCCATTGTAGAAATTGAGGATGCGGGCGCGCGTGAATACCTGTCGGCGAGATCGCCTTTCCAGTCTTGTTGATGAGACCCTGGATACTGTCGCGATCGTTTGCATGGCGTGAGACCAGGATCTTAAGATCGTCTGACAAGCCGATAAGGCCTCGATCAAACATCCAGTGTGCAGTTCCGGAGAGCGCAATGCCGTTCGACAAGATATCTGGTCCATTCGCTTCAACTGGGCGGATATGGGCGGCATCAACCTCGGCGCGCCCGCCGCCGTTGATCAGCTTCAAGCCTGTTACCGCACATCGTTTGTCGTAGGCTTGCACGATCAAGCGACGAAACAGGCGATCACGAACGATGCGCGACGAAAGCTGCGTGACCCGCGCCCTCTCCTGCTCGACCATAAAAGGAGCTTGGACATCCTCCGAGAACCCGATCGGCGACAACGTGTCGATTGCTTGTCCTGACCGCGGCAGTTCCGGTTGATCTTCCGCCATTCCGATAGAGAGGATGCGGTTGAAATCCGCTGCTGAGATCGGCCGCACTGCGGCCTGCGCTCGTCCCGAGATCCGTCCCGCTTCGTTCAGCACACCGCGCTCGATCACGCCATCCGGCCCGCTAAAAGGAACGGCGTTGACGAAATCGAGGTAGCTACCGGGTTGGATCAGAGCCAGATACATTTCGGGCGCTTTGGGATCTGGAATGACCTGTGCGACTTTGGCCACGGCGAAATATCCGCGGGTCGCCGCCACCTTTCGGGGCTCATAATAGATGATCCAGTCCCCAACACTGGCTTGGACGCGGCTGAGATATTGGCCCGGAAACTGATATTGCTCAGCCGGGCTGTCGTCATAGATCGAATCTGTGCGGTGAATGAAAACCCCGAATCCCATTTGCAATATCTACCATGGCGATCGTGAATCAAAACAGGGAGATCGGTCACTATGCATGCCCTCAAGCGCGTCATGCTTTACGCGCGTTACTCGACAGATCAACAAAACCCCGCCTCGATCGAAACCCAACTCGATCTCGGAAAAGAATTTATTCAACGGCAAGGCTGGTATCTGGCTGACACTTTCGTTGATGCTGGCATCAGCGGCTCGTCACTCGAGACGAGGCCAGGTTTTCAGGCTGGGTTGGCCCGGTCGAATGCAGGTGCATACGACGTTTTTCTCTGCCTCACCCTCGATCGCCTTTCCCGCGACCTGGAGCACAGCGCCCGTATTCTCAAGATTCTGCAGTTTCATGATGTTGAACTCTGGACGGTCCACGGTGCTTCAGCGGTGTCATCGATGGAATTGGGACTGCGCGCCGTCCTCAATCAGGAAGTGCTCGAGCAGGTCCGCTATCGCACGCGAGAGGGCATGAAAACCGTCGCCAAGCATGGCCGGGTACCCGGCGGCATCTGCTACGGTTACAGGGTGCGACGGGAGTTCGACGAGAACGGTGAGCCGGTGCGCGGCCTCCGTTCCATCGACCTCGATGAGGCGGCAACCATCGTCTGGATTTTCGAGCGATACGCGGATGGCCTTAGCCCGGTCAAGATTGCCGACGAACTCAATGCACGCGGATTGCGGTACCCGGTCCACGCGGACGACGTTGGCAGGGTACCGCAATCCGCGGTCATCGAAATCGTGGCAGCGGCATTTTGAACAATCAGGCCTACATCGGGCGGATCATCTTCAACCGCCTCGCCTATCGCAAAAATCCCGCCACCGAACGTCGGGTATCGCGGGAGAACGCAGCCGAGATGCATGTCGTCCAAGAGGTGCCGTCACTCAGGATCATTGACGACAGTCTCTGGCAACGCGTGAAGATGCGACAGGAAAACCGGTGCACTGGCTAGGATAGAGCTTCATCCCCGCTGGACTGGAAGGGTTCAGTCCGTATGCCAAGGATCGGCATCATCAGCCGCACATGAGCATCGATCCGCTCGAGAACCTTCGCCGGAACGACCTCGCGCTCCTGCAGCGACCACCAGAGCTCGTTCACGCGCTCGATAGTTTCGGCCACGGCCTTGAGAACCGCGGCTTCCGGAAGACGTGCGCGGTTGGCGAAGGCTTTCCATCGCTGCGCATTCATTGCCTTGAAGGGCCGCTCGCCTGCAAGCGACAGCGCCATGGCGTCCGCTGGGATGTAGGGGATCGTCGAGAGCACATCATAGACAGGCGCGAGTTGCGGTTTGTCGCCAGCCTGGCGATAGATCAACGACCAGTTCTTCAGGTGCATGTCGCCATTCCCGGTCAAGGCAGCCAGCGCCAGTCGGCGGACGAACTCGAGCGCGGCGTCTGACGAAACGGCAACGTTCAGTGCTGCAGCGATATCATGATAGGCGGCGCCTTCGTATTTGCGAGAAGGATAGACGCCGAACACCTGCGCGAAATCCTCGATATGGATCCGCTCACCGCCAAGACCGCGATCGAAGCGTTTGACGAGCAGGACTTTTCCGTCCGACAGCGTCTCGAACTCTTCCGGGACACCCTCGAACTCCGACTGCTCGACAAGTTCACGTTCTGGTACCTCCATGCCGATCGCTTCGGCCAAAGCAAGATTGGCATATTCGTTTTCCGACACTCCGGGAAATGAGGTCGACGGAAATTTAGCGATATACGAACCTTGCTCATCGCCAAGCGGTAGGGTCAACCCACCACCTTTCCCCGTGTTCTTGATGACCGAAAGCTTCATCTGGACGCCGGCGAGCGAAAACCGAGCCTTCGGTTTCGGAACAGGCGGATCGTTGAGACCAGCAACCGTTCCGTCGCTCGGCACGACCCGAACGGCACCCGGCAGATCTGACCCGAGTGCGACGAGCAGGTCGAAATCGTTGCCGGCGCGAACGGTACCGGCGTGGTGTTTTTCCATCGCCTCGCGCAGCTTGTCTTCGGGAAGCAGATTGGCGAAAAAAGCCGGCAAGGCCCTGGCAACAGGCTTCGGGTCCTTGCGCAAGCCGCCGGTGGCTGCGCGAAAAGACAGGCTGAGAACGGGAAAGCCGCCTGTTGCGCGATAGCTTTCCTCGAAGCTGAAGGCGTTGAAATCGCCGGGCGTCCGAACGATCGTGCCGACCTTCACGTCGTTCAGCATAACGTCAAGCGACGACATGGATCTCGGATCAGGAAAAGCCTTAGACACCAAGATCACCGTCCGGATGAGCGACAAATGCCGGGAGATCATCAAGATCGTCATGCGGCCGCAGCAACGCATCGACAGCAGGCACCATCGCCTGCGGCACGAGCATCAGTTCAAGCCCGAGAGCGCGGGCGATGTTGATCAGCGTCGTCGTGCGCGCCGCACTGCTTCCGGCCTCGATCTCACGATAGCGAGGACGCGATATGCCGGCCATGTCGGCGACTTGCTCCTGGGTCAACTGCCTGCCCTTACGAGTAGCCTTCAGCAACTGTCCGATATCCAGCAGGGCATCTGACTCAGACTGTGCCATCATACCTCCCTGTCATTCTTCACTGGAATCGAGGAAGACCTACCAAAATCATCCCTACGAGTCAAAATGAAAAGATATAAATAAGGATCATTTTTAAAAATAAGATCCATTCACATATCATTCACAGTGTCGCCCGCGGCATCGACAATCGTCAGGTCAAGCCGGATCGGGAGCGGAAATCCATCGGCGCGGAGGATACGTTTTCGCAGGACATCCATTCCTACGAACGCGCGCGCGAAGGGCTTCAGTCGCTGATCGAAAAAGTCTGGGGCTACTGCGAAGCCAACGAAATTGGCGCCAAGACGGTGACGCTCAAGGTCAAATATGCCGACTTCAGCCAGATCACCCGCAGCAAGACAATTCCGTCAGCTCTGCCGGCGATCGCCGATCTTGAGGAGGTGGTTGACCTGCTTCTCGCGCCAATCTTCCCGGCGCAAAAAGGGATCCCTCTGCTCGGCGTGTCGCTGTCTTCGCTGGAACGGCGCGCAGTTGCCGCGGAACCGCAGCTGCGGCTGGCGCTTTAGACGGCGAGCATTGTCTGAACAGGAGGGGTCGAATGGCGCCTGACCCGAAATGTCCCCGCCGGCAGGGGTCGCAGGATTTCGTCCTCGGCCACAAGTGCGTCGAGCCAGGCCATGCGTTGATCGCGGGTGAGGACCACCATCTGCCGGTCATGGAACGGCGCAATATCGGCATTCGCCTCGGTTGTCAGGATGGCATAGGCCTCCGGCCAATCGGGGGTCGAGGCCAATCGGGGGTCGCAGGCCGCCAGATCGCCGCGAAATAGAACCAGTCGGCGTTGGCGAGCGAGAAGCTGAAGCTCCGATGGCGAAACTGGGACGCCGGCACCAGGCATCGGTGGGTCGGAAACGTCCTTCCCTCCGATCGAATGACGTTCACTGGACGCGGCCCGCCGTCGCGCGGACGCAGGTCCCATGGCAGCTCCACCATCTCCACATCGCCGTCATGGCGCCTTATGATGACGCGGCGCTCGTCGAGCGGGGCGTCGGGCCGGAAAACATTCGCGCTCATAATAGTAGAACATAGCAGGAACACGCCTACGAGACAACCAGAACCGAAACGGAGGATGCATGTGCAATGACTATCGGCTGATGGTGGATGTCGCCTCGATCGTCGAGAACTTCGCCGACCTCAAGATCAAGATCCGTTTCGGTGAAGGTGCGCCGAACCTCGAAGCACGTGAGGACATCAAGATTACCGATCTCGGCCCTATTGTGACAGGAATCGATGGCGCTCCCAATGAGGCGGAATTGGTGCAGCGGCGCTGGAGCTGGCCGGGTCCGAACAAACGGCCGGTCTATAATTTCCGGTCGGACGGGCGGGAGTTCAACTCCAACCGCGCCTGATCATTGCCGACGGCTTCTACGAGTTTACCGATCCCAAGGATCCGAAAAAGAAGCGCAAGGACAAATGGCTCTTCACCAAGAAGGAGGAGCCGATCTTCTGCATCCCCGGCATCTGCCGCGAGACGCCGGAGGTGGGCCAAGCCTTCACCATGCTGACGATGGAGCCGGGGCCGGATATTGCGCCGTACCATGACCGCCAGATCGTCATCCTCGAACGCAGCACCTGGGCCGACTGGCTCGATCCGACGGTCTCTGCAAAGTCGCTGATCAAGCCCCTTCCAGCGGGGACGCTGGCGGTGGAGCAAGTCGGCTGATCAGACGCGAGGTCTGCGCATGTGTGGACGCGGGCAAGATTCCGACAGGCTCATCAGTGCTCATTGTCCTGCTGAACGATACTAGCGCGCACTTCAGATGGACTCTGTCCGAGCTTTGATCCAAAATCGTTAGATGGATCACTGATCAGCTGGATCTTGGGATATTATGAGCAAACGGCCCACACGCTTGCTGCTACTTGCCTGGACAGCGTCGACACTCATCACCAGTGGACCTGCGTGGGCACTTGAGAGCTTTCCTCTGTCATTGCCGGATGGCTGCCACGCGCAGCTGCGTTCGGGGTTGGTTTTCTCCGCCGCCCCCCCGATTGAGGCATTCAAGCGTGGCGGCTTCCTCGAAAGTTACGACGTTCTTTGCATTGGCAAAACCATTACAATCTCCGAGCCACTCCGATCTAGCGGCGGCAATGTAATCATCTTAGCAGAGAGGCTGAATCTTCGAGCCTCGATTGATACTCGGCCATATTTCCGGAAGCGTAGCGCCAGACCATATGCGGGTTCGGATGCCTTTCCGAAAGCTTACGAATCCGCTTACCGCCAATACGGTGTGTCAAAGAAAAATCAATCTTGGCTTAAATCCAAGGAGGCGGTTGTAGAAGAGGTTTTTGGCTACGACAAATTTATGAAATCACTATTTCAAGGCTACTATGAGCTGTGTGTTGACTGTATTCGCAGCGGAGATGAAGTCTGGATGCCCGAGTTGCCAAGTGGGCTCACCCCTACCTTCATAAATTGGCCTTTGTTTGACTTGGCTAAAGAAGTGAAAAACGTCATCCAACGAGAAGGAGTCCCTCCGCTCGAAGGAACTGACCGCGACCTTGCTTCATCCGGGGATATCTCGCTCTTCGTCCAAAGCTTACAGTTGCCAAGCAATATCCCTTCGAAGCGTACCGCCCCAGATCCACTAAGCTGCTCAAAGGATCAGCCGTTTGAACTGGCTCTCTTAGAAGCCGGCGGAGCTCGGGGCGGCAGAGGCGGTTTGGGCCAACCCAATGAGTGCATGGGCGATCCCATCAATCGGCGACGATACTCGGGCTACAGTTGCATCAGCGGACCGGGAGGCAAGAGTTCGCGCGGCGGCCCTGGTGGCAAAGGAGGGGACATTTACGTCGGTAGGATCGGTGATTTTGCGCTAGATTTTTCAGCGGTAGCTAATATCGCGGGAGGACCAGGAGCAGGTACTGGGATTTTTCGAATGCCGCGCAATTGGAAGCCGCCTGGCATTTGCCAACATAAAACGCAGCAGCAAACGGAAGCTAACGCGAACGGCGCTGACGGACATATCTCGTCGTCAATCATCACACTTGCAGAGGCGTGGTCCGCCGTTCAGCTTATCGCGGATACATTGGACGGTTTTTTTGTCTATGACATTACTGAACTAGGTCGTCGGGCGGAGCTTGACGAACGGGTCAGCGCCCTGTCTTTCGGTGACTATCTAAATTTAGCGGCGAAGAGACTCGAGCTCGACGCTCTCAGAAGCTTCTCCGAAGAGTTGCCACGCCTCGTCGCCGCGCCTCTTGGTCAGGCAAGTTCTCTAAACGCTGCTCAGGGGTATTGGGCTTGGGATGGGTCGCTTCGTTCGAATGATCTACCCGCCTCCACCGAAGCCTCTCTGCGGACGATACAGGAGCTATCAGCGGATTCCACCTTATCGCGGCTAACGAGCTTTATTTCACGGCACGGAGGCTTGTTGGATCTAATCAATAGTAACGCGCAGCTCGACCTTAGCCTTCGTCGGATCCGCGAAGTGCTAGGTGCGCAGCTGGATGCGGCCGAACGGATACGCGCAGCTTTAGAAAAGATTAATGTGGGGATAACAGAGATAAAATTCTTTCCCCAATTGGAGAAAGCGGAGGCCGATGTTGAAGCGGCAAAGATCTCTATTCACGCCAAGTTGGCCGAGTTTGAGCGCGATAAGGCGAGATTCAAAGGAGAGTGGAAAGACKCTGAACGAATGTACATTGAAGGGTTTGTAGGACTGGTATCAATGGGCGCTGCTGGAGCAGCGAACTCTTCGGATTTCGAGCCCGCAGCAAAGAAGATCGGTACTGCGTTGTTGAAAATGGCTACGATAAAACCATCAACGGCTCCGACTTTTCTTGAGTTGTATAAGCAGCTCGACGATGCCAAAGCCAAATTGTCCCAACTGAGTCGGGACGCGGCAACTGAAAGAAAAAGAGCACTCGAAGTTCAGTCCAAGGCTCTATTGGACGCGGTTGAGAGCCGCAGGCATGGAGCCACCGAACTGATGAACAGGTCTGCTGCGTTTCCAGATCTACTGAAGAATGCAATTTTGACGTTCGTTTCGAGCGCAGCCAGGAACCGCGAATCGCTTGTGAGGAATTTGAACAGCTTGTCCGAATTCGCGGGAGGGCAGATAGTGCCGGGGGAATTAGTACTACTTGATGAGCCTGCCCAATTGCGCGATTGCGCGGATGCAAGAGGCACGCCTCTCGACGGGAACAACTGGTTCGAGGTCGAGAATTGTTTAGTTGTGCTGCCGAGCGAGTCAACGCGTGCCGTGATGGGCGTCATAGACGGAGAGCCCACTTTACGAGACCTCAAGCTACCCTTGCTAGTTCTGGCGCCGTTCACTCGGGGACAAAAGCATTTCAGTTTGCAGGGATTCTCTGAGGTTACGGTGCATGATGTTCGGTAGCAAGCCTTCCGGCTGACAGCTCCCTCCTGCGTTTAACCGGGCGTCACATCTGGTAGCACAAGAGAGCCACCGCAAAGACAAGCTCGAGGAGCGACCCTCGATTGCTGCCCCTCGTCCTGTGGTCGGGGCAATCGGGCGTCGACGCACAAATCTCCTTGGTCTTGATGGGAATGGGATCATCGATCGATATTGGGGTCAGGCCTGACAGCATCCACCAGCGTATCGTAAAGGCGCCGGCACATTCTTTCAGTTTCTTCGCGCCACTAATTAAGGGAACTGCCACGCGTTCGCCAGTGGGATTGGTTGTACAACGCCATCATCGTCGCGCAGGACCGTAGGAAACACACTCGGGTTCGCATAAGCGTGCCACCACCGAATTTCCTTGACGAAAATTAGAAGAGTGCGAGATGTTGCAACCTCAACGCTAGTGGGTTGGGAGGATGTGCGATGCTCTTGCGAATTCTGACATGCGTTACGGTGTTGCTGATGACGAYCAGCTACGGCTGGGCGTGGGGGCCGAAGGGCCATGCCTTGGTGGGTAAGATTGCCGATGGTCAATTGAGCCCAAATGCGAAAGCGCAGGTGAGTGCGATTCTTGGCTTTACCTTATCGGAAAGCGCGACCTGGTTGGATTGCGTGAAGAGCGTCTACAAAAAGCCGACTGGCGAATTCAAGTTCGAGGAAAGCCCAGCGCACCCGGAATGGACACGGCCTTCCTGCATCCCATTCATGGATGGCGGTCCCGAGATCGAGCGCATGCAGGACTACGTAAGCCGCAACTGGTCGAACTGTGTCTATTCGGGCGGCACTCGCGGCTGCCACGAAAGCTATCATTTTGCCGATATCGCCATACAGCGCGATGGCTATGCCGACGATGGAATCGGTGCCGCAGAACATGACATCGTCCACACTGCCAACGCCGCAATAGCGGTACTGAGAGGCATGCCATCACCATCGGGCTTTTCGATAAAGGACAAAAAGGAAGCCATTTTTATCCTCGCTCACCTCATTGGCGACATGCATCAGCCGCTGCATGTGGGATCGGTCTATCTCGACGCGGATGGAAAGCTGGTTGACCCTGATGCCGGCATCTATGATCCGGCCACTGAGAACCGCGGTGGCAACGATCTCGTCACGGGGGCAGGGAACTTACACTCAGAGTGGGATTCGATACCCGACTATTCAACGGCTCAAAAGAGACAGATGATTAGCGATGCGCGGCTCGTCCCAGTGACGGCCGGACCGGCGGACAAGTGGATAAAGGCCTGGGCATCTGAAGGGATCATGAATTCGCGCGTGGTTTTTGCTGACGCAAAATATGGCGCCAAGCTGGCCGCTGGCAAATGGCCGATCAGCTTCGAAGATCCCGCCCTCCACGTTCAAGATGAAAACCAGATAAAGCGCGGCCAGTTAATCAAGGCCGGGGTTCGCCTGGCGCAATTGCTCAACACAGTTTGGCCCTGAACTGGTGACGCTGGTAGCGTGTCGTGGTTGAGAAGCGATGGATTTGAGTAGGAGATCTAGTTGAATGGCAACATTGGTGAGACTTGCGGCAAGCTGTTTTATCGCCATCGGCTCGACGGCTTCGGCAAAGGCCCCTCAAGAGTTGCCTGCGATTTTCCAGAAACGAATCGCCGCTTGGCTAGACCCGCACGTCAGCGACAAGCAGCACGATGGCCAGTACATGAGGCAGAACTGCACTGATGCAGATCTGAAGCAGTTTCCGGAGTGGCAAGGCCTGCCCGTCCAAGCCTGCACCCACACCGACACGCAATTCCCAAAGAATCACGTAACTACAACTGCCTATCTGCTGTTTCCCAGCGCTGACCAACTCGCCAGCTGGATCGTCAATGCCTGCGTCGACGCCGGGAGGATCGAATTGACGACTTGCACCGGCCGCTTGGCTTCACGCATGTGGACGGCGTCGAATGGTCAGTTTCCGGTGGCCGGATACGTCGTGGAGCCTGCACAGGAAAAGACGTGGGAGTATCCCGACGATCCCTATTGCTTTCTCTTTCGTGACGGAGTGGGCGTAACAACGGAAAGTTATCCCGAGACTACCCATGCGATAGACAATGCCTGCGGACCTCCCGCGGCGGCCTTCGAGGCGCCCGTGAAGGCGTTCTCCTACGGCAGGCCGGTCTCCGCCACGCGCACGTCCTACAAAGAGGCGGGGGGCGTTGCGGATGTCGGTGATGCCGAAAATCGATCACCTCAATGGGCTTCGGCGGTTGGCCAAGCGTTCCGGGACGCGTGGGGACAAGAGCGTAACCTACTTTTCCGAGCCGCCGTGTCGGAACTCAGCGTTTGCGACGGCAATATCTGGACGAGCGACCCGATTCCGGAGTCCTGCAATTAGAGGGGATTCAATGAACGCAGTATCAAACGTAACGTTCGCTCTATTGGCCGTAGCGGGAGTAATTATTTTCACGGCAAGCGGCTTGCCGGCGCATGCGGGCGCCCGCCTATTTCGTATTCGAGCAGCCGCCGCCCGCGGACGCGGTGCAGAAGACCAACCGCTTCATTTTCAGGTTGGATGATAACAAACGAATAGCGGAAGCCCGCGAAATTCTGAAATCCGACAGCAAACTCCATTTTCAGGGGACAATCGAAACTCAAAAGGCCCATACTGTCGTTTGGCATTTAATCGTGAGACGCCGATGCCAACAAAATCATATACTTAGCCCTGCACATAATTTGAGATTTGGCACTTAATTCGAGATTTTCGATCAGCTCGTGCCACTTAATTTGAGATTCGTCACGATATTCATTACGAACATCTCGCTCGCGATACCTTTGCAAATCTCAACGATTACAGAATGTTGTCTAGCTATATCGTCGTCCCGCACCGGGATTCACGTCACGCTAGTCTCATTCTAAATGCCAAACCTTGGATGAACGGCCGCATCGATTAAGTGCCAAACCACATTTGCGGTTCGCTTTACCGGAAATTGGAACGCTGTATTGGGGTCGATACATAGAACAGACCCAGATATGCGCTAAGCCCCGACAGCCACGCTTCGATGTCGCAAAACACCTGTTTGTCGCCGGTGTCGTAGCTTTCCCGCAAACGATGTTGTTTTGGGAAACTCGGTTACATCGTCAGTGACAGGATCGGCCGGGTTCACACCAAATGTGCGGCCACATCAATTCCTGCTAGCCCGTAGCCTTCCAGCATCGCGCGCAGGCGGTGTGCCGAACATCCGCGTGTACTCCCGACTGAACTGCGACGCGCTTTCATATCCGACTGCAAATGCTGCGCTTGTCGCGTCGGCATCGGCGAGCAGTAGCCGCCTCGCTTCCTGCAGGCGGAGAGTCTTCTGATATTGCAGTGGGCTCATGGCAGTGGCAGCTCGGAAATGGCGATGAAATGTTGCCACACTCATCCCGGCAATTTCCACCAGCTCCTCAATTCTGACAACGCGATCCAGGTTCATGCGCAAATGGACGATAGTATCCCGAACCTGTGAAATCCGGCTACCGGCTCGGGCTGCCTGGCGAAGCAGCGCTCCTTGCGGGCCTTGCAAAAGGCGAAAAAGAATCTCGCGCTCGATCAATGGCGCCAGCGTGGCGATTTCGTCTGGCGCATCGAGCAACCGCAACATCCGTGACCAGGCATCGAGCAATTCAGGCGTCATAGCGCCTACCGCAAAAGCTACGGTATCTCCCTCGGCTTTGCGAGGTATGTCAACAATCAGATCCGAAAGGATGTCCTGGTCGATCGCAAGCCGTACTGCGACGTAGGGCGCCTCGGGCAAATCCTCGATCGTGACGCGCGATGCCGGCACGTCAATCGAAGCGATGAAAAAATGATTGCTATCGTAGCGCAGCGTGCGGTCTCCGATGACCACTCGCTTGGTGCCGCGCAAGACGGTGCCAAGCATGGGCTGATATAGAACCCCAACCGGCCAACCCTCCTTCTGCGCGGCATGAACGCTTACTCGCGGGATCGACGCTCCTTCCGATTGAGTGGCGTGGCGGTATGCGAGATCGGCGATAGTTTCGTGCATTAAATCTATATGACCTTCACTAAGCGTGTAGGCAAGAACCCGGCTGATTAAAACGGTCAGTGATCGGATCAGGCAAAAATCTGCGACAATCCGGCGCGAAGAAGCCGGGGACAGGTGCCATAACAGGGCCATCCGCCTGCCCGTTTCGTTTCACTCAGGAGAGCCCCATGCGCTATAACATCCTCGGCCGCACCGGCCTGTTCGTTTCCGAACTCTGCCTCGGCACCATGACCTTCGGCGGCGGGAGCGGCATCTACAGCAGCATGGGCGGTCTACAGCAGAAAGAAGCTGACGGTCTGGTTAAGACCGCGATCGATGCCGGCATCAACTTCATCGATACGTCCGATGTCTATTCAAAAGGTCTTTCCGAACAGATCACGGGCCAGGCGTTGCGCAACCTCGGGATCGCACGGGAAGACGTGATCGTCGCTACCAAATTCTTCGGGCCTACGGGCGACGGCCCGAACGCGCGTGGCACGTCCCGCTCGCATATGCTGTACGCCTTGGAGGGTAGCCTCAAGCGTCTTCAGGTCGAGCATATCGATCTTTACCAGATCCACGGCTTCGACCAGATCACGCCGATGGAGGAGACGCTGCGTGCGCTCGAAACGGTCGTCCAACAGGGTAAGGTCCGCTATATCGGCGTCTCCAATTGGGCTGCCTGGCAGATCGCAAAAGCGGTCGGTATTTCCAACCAGTTCAACCT
>NZ_JBFUBG010000121.1:0-14852 GCF_056405875.1 Rhizobium sp. P1_E6
CACAAGGCCACTTGCTTCCAGCATCTGCAGATGCTGGAGGACCGAAGGCAGTGCCATTGAGAGTGGCTCGGCCAGCTCTTTCACGGAAGCAGGCCCTTTGCAGAGCCGGTCCACCATGCTGCGCCGGGCGGGGTCCGCCAGCGCCTGAAACATCAAATCGAGGGCATGCGATTGGTTAGGCATATACCTAACTATAGATGAACCAGGGCGAGAGTCAATAAATAGTTTGGCAAATACCTAACTATCCGAAATCGAGGAAAATACAGTTGATGTGCTTCGAGCTGCGGTCCTTCAAAACGGCTTCGCAGCGCGGGGGTTAAGCGCGCTGCGAACGGGCGATTGCCGTTGAATGGATTCGGACAAGAGGGGTCGTACGAAACACGTCAAACGCCCGGACGGTCGGGGGATCCGTCTTCCATTCAATAGTTAGATTATACTTAAAAAAGGCCTTAAATTCGCACCTGAGAATGCCCACCGATTTTTAGGGTATCAGCGGCGCATGAAAGCCTCGAAGGCCGCGCGCGCTTCAGCAGTTTTCAGGCGGGCGGCGAAATGACGGGCCTCTTCATCGATGCGGGCGATGACCTCTTCCCGCGGGCCGCGAACGAGGTGGCGGGCGATGTTCAACGCTTCCGGTGGTTTGGCGGCAAGCTTTGCGGCTGCGGCTAGCGCCTGCTTTTCAAGCTCTTCCGGGCTCGTCACCTTCCAGATGAGACCGGCTTGCCTCGCATCATCGGCCGTAAAGGCCTCTCCGGCGACGAGCATGGCAAAGGCGCGCTGGTGCCCCATGATACGCGGAGCGATCAGGCTGGAACCCGCCTCAGGCACCAGTGCCAGATCGACGAAGGGTGTGCGGAATTGGCTGCGGTCGGAGGCGATCGTCAGGTCGCAATGCAGGTTGAGCGTCGTGCCGATGCCGATTGCAAGACCGTCGACTCCAGAGACGAGAGGCTTTTCGGCATTGACGAGAGCATAGAGGAAATCGATCAACTCCTCTCCGATGTTGCCGCCCATGGCCGTGGCGAGAAAATCGCCGATGTCGTTGCCGGCCGAAAAGCAGCCTTCCGTGCCGAGGAAGACCGTCACCCTGATCCCGGCATCGCTATTTGCGGCATTCAGGGCATCCGTCATTTTGCGATACATGTCGCGGGTAAAGGCATTCTTCTTTTCCGGCCGATTGAAGCGGATGATCTGGACGGCCGGATGTTCGGCGGATCGCTCGATGATAATGGGATCGCTCATTTTCAGCTCCTCAGACAAGGACGGCGCGGGCCGCAGCAAGGCTCTCGGCGCCATTGACGATGCGATCTTTCAACGCCGCCGTTTCGGACAACAGGTTTTCAGCGGCAAAGCGGCAGAGCACGATGCGGCCCTCGCCTGCTTCATCCGCCGTGCGAGCAAGGCCGCCCTTGGCGAGATAGCAGCCGGTCAGGGCGAGGCCGAAGAGACGCTGATAGGGAGTTGCACCCGACAGGGCCTCGGCCGATTTGCCTTCGGCGAGGCTGGATAGCAGCCAATCTGTCGCCACCTCCAGATCTGCAAGCGCGGATTCCAACCTGTCGGCCGTCGTGCCGAAACCGTCGAGGTTTGAACTGCGGACAGCCTCGGCGATCGCCTTGAGTTCGGCAATGAAATCCTTGACCTGCTCCCCACCCGACAAGGGTAACTTGCGGGTGACGAGATCGATGGCCTGAATGCCGTTCGTGCCTTCATAGATCGGAGCAATGCGGGCATCACGCAGATAGCGAGCGGCACCCGTCTCCTCAATGAAGCCCATGCCGCCATGGACCTGGATGCCGAGGGATGCAACATCGACGCCGGCATCCGTCGCGAAGGACTTGGCGACCGGCGTCAGGAGAGCGGCGCGCTCCTGCCAGTGTCCGCGTCGCCCGGTGGCGCGATGGGCCATGTCGATCGCGTGGGCGCAGGCATAGGCGATGGCGCGCGAGCCTTGCGTCAGTGCCTTCATGGTCAGCAGCATGCGGGCGACATCGGGGTGCTCGATGATCGGGCTCATGCCCGATCCGCTCCAGCCCGGCGCCTTGCCCTGCGTGCGCTCCTTTGCATAGGCAAGAGCCTTCTGCGTCGCTGCCTCGCAGATCGCGACACCCTGCATACCCACGGCGAGGCGGGCATTGTTCATCATCGTGAACATGCAGGCGAGGCCCTTGTTCTCCTCGCCGATCAGCCAGCCGACAGCGCCTTTCTCCTCGCCGAATTTTCCGTCGCCGTAGATCATGGTGCAGGTAGGCGAACCGTGAATGCCGAGCTTATGCTCCAGCGAATGGCAGTAGAGATCGTTGCGAGCACCGAGCGAGCCGTCGTCATGGATCAGGAATTTCGGCACGAGGAAGAGCGAAATGCCGCGCGTGCCATCAGGGGCATCCGGCAGGCGGGCGAGAACGAGATGGATGATGTTGTCGGCCGCGTCGTGCTCACCCCAGGTGATGAATATCTTCTGGCCGAAGATGCGGTAGCTGCCATCGTCGCGGCGTTCGGCCCTAGCCCTCAGCACGCCAAGATCGGAACCGGCATGCGGTTCCGTCAAGTTCATGGTGCCGGTCCATTCGCCTGACACCATCCGCGCCAGGTATTTCTCCTTGAGAGCGGCGCTGCCGTGAACGTTCAGCGCTTCGATGGCCCCCATGGTCAGCGTCGGGCATAGGGCAAAGGCCATGGAGCCGGAATTCCACATTTCCAGCGTTGCGACATTCAGCATATGCGGCAGCGCCTGCCCGCCGAATTCCTCCGGCGCGGTCAGACCGTTCCAGCCGCCGGCAGCCCAGTTGCGGTAGAGATCGCGCCAGCCGTCCGGCGTTTTCACCTCACCATTGGAAAGGCGGGCGCCCTGACGGTCGCCGGTGTCGGCGAGAGGTGCAACTTCCTCCGTGGCAAATCGTCCCGCCTCGGCAAGGATGGCATCGACGAGATCCTCGCCGAGATCGCCCATAAGGCCGCTGTCGATCGCTTCTGCCATGCCGGCGACATGCTTCAGCGTGAATGCGATTTCCTCGACAGGCGCCTTATACATCCTATTTTCCTCCGCATTCAGCCCGCGTGCGGCAAAGCCGGTCCGCAAGCGCCTCCACCCTGAGAGCTAATTGATTTTTACGTAAACGTCAATTTGGTTTCGGTCGATAACCATGATCGAGAGCGCCTTTTCGCTTGTGCACTTGCACAAACAAACGTCATGGAGAATCTCTAAGCGTGTCGCGATCTTTCAGATCCGCTGTCACGCTTTAGGCCTTTGTTTTGACGCGACATGCTTTAGTAGGATTGATCGCTTTCGCGAGAGGATCGGCAGTAATGGATACCTTGCCCGTCAACATACCCGGCCTTGTATGGGCCTATCGTTTCTCGCCGGAAAGCAAAAAGGCCGTGCGGCTGCAAAACAGCGCGACGGCCACGGAGCTGACCGCGGACGACGGTTTCTATTGGCTGCATCTCAACCTCGCCGATGCCCGCGTACCCGCCCTGCTCGACACGCTCGGCGTGATGGATGACGCCAAGTCGGCGCTGACCACGCGCGACACCCACGCGATCCTGACCGTCGATGAACAGATGCTCTACGGCACGCTGGTGGACTGCCAGCGCGAATTCGACCAGGACACGGCCGATCTCGGCTGGCTGCATTTCGCCATCTCCGACCGTTTTATCATCACCACGCGCCTGCAGCCGCTGAGAAGCGTGGAGCGGACACGCGTGATGATCGAGAAGAATGCGGGCAAGTTCACCCGTCCCGTCGACCTCTTCGAGCTGCTTGTGACCGAGTTCCAGCGGACGCTGATTTCCGTCGTCATGGAGCTCACCGAAGAGCTCAACCTGATCGAGGATTTCGTCTACGACAACGCCCCGCGTGACGAACGCCGCAGGCTTGCTCCCGTCCGCCGCACGATCGTGCGTCTGCACCGCCACCTTCGCACGGTCCTCGCGCTGATGCGGCGAGCGGCAGCCTCCGACGAAGACGAAATGCCCTTCGGCTTCGACGATATTGCCGGACGACTGACGAGCCGGCTGGAAACAGTCGACCACGATGTCTATGCGCTGCAGGACCGGGCAAGACTGCTTCACGAAGAAATCGACTCCAAGCTCTCCTCGGAGACGAACCGCCACCTTTACATCCTGTCGATCATGACGGCCTTCCTGTTGCCGCCGACACTGGTGACCGGCTTCTTCGGCATGAACACGGCGAACCTGCCCTTCGCCGTCGGAGACTACGGTACGGAATATGCCGTGGGGCTCATCCTCGCCTCCATCGCTTTGGCGTGGTGGCTCTTGAAGCGGGTGGATATTCTCTGAACGAAAACGCCCGGCTCGAAGGCCGAGCGTTCTGACTCGATCGCTGGTTTCGCCTCAATAGTAGGGCGAATAGCACTGCTGTCGTGGGCCGTTATAGGGTTGGAACGTATTGTCGTAGACCCTGTAGGAACGGTAGCGGTTTTCGCACCAGCCGACATGGCTCGGATTGATGCTCGAGGGAGCCGGTGCGGGCGCGTAGTAGCGCGGCTGAGCGGCGATGGCACCGCCGATGACCGCACCGGCACCGAAGGCTGCCAGCGGATACCAGTAGCCGTTATAGTGGCGATAACCCGGACGATAATAGGAATAGCCGCGATAGCCGCCGTACCAGCCGGAGCGATAGGCTGGACGGTAGCCAGGATAGTAGCCTGGGCGATAACCGGGACGATAACCAGACCGATAACCGGGACGATAGTAACGGCGGTATTGGACGTTTTCGACAGGCGAAGATTTTTCCACCTGCGGGGCGGCGGGCATCTGAATTGCCTGCGACGGCACGAAGCTCGTCACAACGACGGCGGCGGCCATAACCGCAGTCGCAACCTTCTTACTCAGCCCAAACATTCGTATCTCCGATCAAGAGCGAAAAAAGCCTGCTCGATAACGGATAAAATGGGAAACTGTTCCCAAAAGACCCGAAAACGGCATCTACGCTCTATTTTTACCGAAGGCGAAATGAACCGGACATTAACCGGTCATGAACGCTCTCAGGCAACGACCGAGAGCTTTGCCTGATCGCCCTGCAGCCGGTTGACCATGAAGTTCGAATACCATTCGAGGAACTGCATGACGCCGCCTTCGTGGACCGAAGAATAGGGACCGGGCTCGTAGGCCGGCGAGCGGATGCCGAAGGCGTTTTCTTCGACGATGCGGCGGTCCTGATCGTTGGTCTCGGTCCAGACGTGGGTCAATTCCTCAAGGTTATAGTCGACGCCTTCGACCGCATCCTTATGGACAATCCATTTTGTCGTCACCGCCGTCTCGTTGGCGCTGAGCGGCAGCACGCGGAAGGAGATGGCGTGGTCACCAAGCAGATGATTCCAGGTCGTCGGATAGTGGAAGAGCAGCATGGTGCCGATGTGGCCGATCTTCACGTCGTCGGAGAGCGGACGCTTGACGGCGGGTCTGCCGGACATGGTGTAGCTCTCGGCGTCCTCGATCAGCGGCATGCGGGCGGTGCGGAACTGTCCGTCCGGCGAAATCTGGAACTTGCTCGGCAGACCGGCTGCTTCACAGCGCGCCCAATGGCCGGCAATCTCCGGATCGTCGGCACCGCCATCCGTGCCGGTCACGCTCGGCGCTTCCGGATAGGTGCGGCAGAGCTCGGGGTGGTTTGCGGCGCAGTGATAGCACTCGCGGTTATTCTCCCAGACGAGCTTCCAGTTGCCCTTCTCGATGATGGTGCTCTGGAAGGCGATCTTGGCCTCACCGATGTGGTGGGGTGCCATATAGGGCTCGATCTTGTCGCGCACGGCCTGGAAGTCCGGCGCGACATTGGCGAGGCAGATGAAGACGTAACCGGAGACGATTTCGCAATGGACCGGTTTCAGCCCAAAGCCGCTCTTGTCGAAATCATCGCCCATGTGGCGCGCGAAGGCGAGCTTGCCGTCGAGATCGTAGGTCCACTGGTGATAGGGGCAGACAAGACGAACCGAAGAGCCGTGCTCCTTGGTGCAGACGCGCGAGCCGCGATGGCGACAGCTGTTGTGGAAGGCACGAACAATGTTGTCGCGTCCCCGCACGATGACGACAGGATACTCGCCGATCTGGACGGTGAAGTAGGCGCCCGGTTTTGGCAGCTCGCAATCATGGCCAACGAAAAGCCAATCGCGATAGTAGATCATCTCCATATCCAGACGGAAATAATCCTCGTCGGTATAGAAGGGCTGTTCGAGGCTGAAACCCTCGCGGCGGCTCTTGAGCTGGCGCAAAACGTTGCTGCGAATATCCATCTGCCTATCCTCGTGCATGCGGCTGCCACCCTGTTGAAGCACGGCAGCGGAAGCGCGCCGGCTTCCTTCTCCCTCCGGAGAACTGGTCATGGCGTCATTTAATCACCGAGCATGCCAGCCGCTTGGTTGTAAAGCGACATCGGCTTCGAAATTGACGACAGGGAGCCGACGATCCCCGAAATCATTCCATTCCGCCTTGATCATCGTCAATTGCGACATTGCGCGGGGCCTGGCTGCGAGCAAATCCAATGCAGCAGGCTACCCATATCCTATTTGCGACACTCCTTGATGAAGCCTGCCCCGGTTCAGTCGCCACCCACCGATTTTAACAGGGCGTTAAACATGAAATCCTATCCTTGCAGATGACCGACACAGCGGAAGACTGCGAAAGCCATGGCCAAACTCCGATATTTCGACACGCGAGACGAGACCAAGCCCCCCGAGCCGCGGCTTTTCGCCAAACATTCGGAATTCCTGCGCACCGGCCGCATCAGCCGCCGCCGCGAGGATTGGCTGCCGGAAGAGCGTCGTTATCTCACCCATGAGGAGGTCGCTGAAAAGACTGCACGCAAGCTGCAGGTTGCCGGTGAAAAAACCCACCAGAATATCAACGGCTTCCACCGCGCGATCCAGTTTCCGAAGTTGATCTTCCACCGGACGCTGGCCGACAGCCCGCATCTTGGCTACTGCCACGTTACGGCCGCGCGCACCAAATTCGCCCGCTACAACGAAGTGGCCTGGGCCTTCTACATTGCCAATTTCTATTCCGACATCGGCGACAACGACAATTTCTTCGACAATATCGCGGTACAGAATTCCCGCATGTATTTCGCCGTGGCGGTCAAGCCGGGAGAAAGCACGCCGGAGAAGATGGTGGTCGACCGCTCCGTGCGTGGCAACGGCCTGCTCTTCCGCACCAACGATCCGCAGATCGCCATCCGCAACATCCTCCTGCTCGGCGCCCGCAACGAACAGCTTCGCCAGATCATCCGCCAGCTGTAGGTCCACCCGTTCTGGGCGGGATTGATCGCGCCGCAAGGAAGGCCTAATGACTGCCGCAGTAAAACCGGGCAGGACATGGCACGAATAATCGACATCAAGGCAGACAGGCAGGTAGCACTCGAAGCCGGCTGCGCGGCACTTGCCGAAGGTTTTGCGATCGCCGTTCCCACCGAGACCGTCTACGGCCTTGCCGCCGACGCCACCAATCCGGCCGCCATAACCCGCATCTACGAGACCAAGGGCCGACCGCGCTTCAATCCGCTGATCTGCCACATGGCGGATCTTGCTATGGCAGAAGCCTATGCGGAATTCGATCCGATCTCACGCGCGCTCGCAGAAGTCTTCTGGCCTGGCCCGCTGACGCTGGTGCTGCCGTTGAAGACCGGCACCGCGATCCATGCGCTGGCGACCGCAGGCCTCGACAGCGTCGGCATCCGCATACCGAAGGGCTTTACGGGCGAATTGATCGGCGCCTTCGGCCGGCCGCTCGCCGCCCCCAGCGCCAACACGTCCGGCAAGGTGAGCGCCACGAGTGCCGCCCATGTCGAGGCCGATCTTGGAGCGAAGATACCGCTGATCCTTGATGCCGGAGCGAGCGCGGTCGGCGTGGAATCGACGATCGTGAAGGTCGAGAATGGCGAACTGCGGCTGCTCCGGCCGGGCGGTCTGCCAGCCAGGGAGATCGAACGGGTGGCTGGCAAGCGGCTATTGCGTTCGAAAAAGGCGGCCGCCGTGATCGAAGCGCCAGGCATGCTTGCCTCGCACTATGCGCCGGGCGCAGCCGTCCGGCTCGAGGCCACGGCTCTTTACCCCGGCGAAGCGTTGATTGCCTTCGGGCCGAACGAGGTTGCAGGCGCCGAGCATGCGGCGATGGCGCTGAACCTCAGCCCGCACGGCGATCTGGCCGAAGCGGCCGCCAATCTTTTCGACTACATGAAAAAGGCCGATTCCAGCGGTGCGGCCGTGATCGCCTTCTCGCCAATTCCCGACGAAGGGCTTGGAGAAGCAATCAACGACAGACTGCGGCGCGCGGCAGCACCGCGCGAGTGACGAAGAAGGCCAATAACCAAGGACATGGCTCCATGAACAGCACAAATATTTCTCAAGACATAATCGAGCGGTTCACTGCCATCGTCGGCGAGAAATATGCGCTGCGCAGCGAGGCCGATCTGGCACCGCACCTCGTTGAAAACCGCGGCCTCTATCACGGCTCCTCCCCTCTCCTGCTGAAGCCCAGCTCGGTCGAGGAAGTTTCCGCGATCATGAAGCTTGCAACCGAGACCGGCACGGCCATCGTACCGCAGACCGGCAATACCGGCCTCGTTGGCGGGCAGACGCCGCGCGAGGGCAAGGCCGACGTCATCCTCTCGCTCGAACGCATGAACAAGATCCGCGACGTCGATCCGATCGCGAACGTGCTGGTGGCCGATGGCGGCGCGATCCTCGCCGAGGTGCAGAAGGCCGCCGAGGCGCATGGCCGCCTGTTTCCGCTGTCGCTCGGCTCCGAAGGCTCCTGCCGCATCGGCGGCAACCTTTCCACCAATGCCGGCGGCACGGCGGTTCTTGCCTATGGCAACATGCGCCAACTCTGCCTCGGTCTCGAAGTCGTGCTGCCGACGGGCGAGATCTGGGACGGGCTTCGCCGTCTGAAGAAGGACAATACGGGCTATGACCTGCGCGATCTCTTCATCGGCGCGGAAGGCACGCTCGGTATCATCACCGGCGCAGTGCTGAAGCTCTTCCCACAGCCGCTCGGCCATCAGGTTGCCTTTGCCGGGCTTTCTTCAGTGGAGGATGCGCTCGCCTTTTTCAACCTCGCTTCCAGCCTCTGCGGCGCCTCGCTCACCGGCTTCGAGCTGATGCCGCGCTTCGGCGTCGAGATCACCGCGCGCAATATCGACGGCGTACGCGATCCGCTGGAAACGCCGCATGACTGGTACGTCCTGGTCGATATCTCCACCTCCGATTCCGCCGAAACGGCCGAGCGGATGATGAATGCCGTGCTGGAGCAGGGTTTCGAAGCAGGCCTCGTGCAGGATGCGGCGATCGCCTCCTCCGTCGCGCAGCAAAAGGCACTCTGGCACATGCGCGAGAGCATGTCGGAAGCCCAGAAGCCGGAGGGCGGTTCAATCAAGCACGATGTTTCCGTGCCGGTTTCGAAGATCCCGCACTTCATGAACGAGGCCGGCGAGGCGGTGATGGCAGCGATGCCCGGCGCACGCATCTGCGCCTTCGGCCATATGGGCGACGGCAACATCCACTACAATATCTCCCAGCCCGTAGGTGCCGACAAGGATGCCTTCATTGCCCGCTGGCACGAGATGAACCATATCGTCCACGGGCTGGTGCTCGCCCATGGCGGTTCGATCTCCGCCGAGCATGGCATTGGTCAGTTGAAACGGGACGAGCTGGCATCGATCCGGCCGGGAATAGAGATCGAATTGATGCGCCGCATCAAGCGCGCCTTCGATCCGGCAGGCATCATGAACCCGGACAAAGTCGTGAGCCTCGAGGACTGAGGCTCACGCCGTCATCAGAGCAGCTATGCCGCCTGGCCGGTGCCGCCGGTCAGGAGTTGGAGTGCCGGCGACTGCTGTGTGTTGTTCTTGATGTCGTACATGGCCGTGAAGCGCTTGATGAGCTTGTCGACCTTCTTCGGATCCTGCAGATCTTCCAGCTTCACGAAGCGATTTAGCAGATCTACCTGCTTGTCCACGTTCATCGCCGAAATCTGCTGCGGCAGGCTAAAGGTCGTCTGAACGACCTGATAGAGCGCCTTGTCGCCGAGAATCTGGTAGATCGACGTGATGTCACCGGCCTTACGCTTGAAGTAAAGTGCCAGGCGAACGCCATCATTGCTTTCGCCCTGCTGGTTTTCCAAGGTCTGCTGCACATACATCTGCTGCGTATTGGCTTCGGCCTGCTTGTCCTGGATCGTGCCCAACTTGGCGCGGGTCAGATTGCCGTCCTTGTCGAAGTTGAAGGAAGCAACGATCTCCTTGAAGCGCTCGTCGGCCTTGGTGTTGAGATAGCTCTTCTTGTCATCGGGATCGGACGTGAAGATCTTCTTCAGCGTATCCTTGTCGTAGTTCTTCGGATCGAGACCGTTCGCTTTCAGCACGAGATCCGTCAGTCGCTTGTCGGCCAGGAAATCGTCGAGCGACGTTACGGTTGGTATGGTCTTGCCGAAATAATCGACTTCCTTGGTGGCATCCTTGGAAGCGCGGTCCTTTGCGGGACCGTCTTTCATGAGCATGGTCGCATGCGACTTATAATCGGTCGCATATTTCGCCAACGTGGCAGCGGAGAGAGCCGACAGGGGTTCGGCAGCCTTACCGTCAGCACCGAAGTTGAACGCGCGCACCATCTTGGTGATGCGGTCATCCTTGAAGGATGCGACATATCCCTTCGGATCATACGGGTCGCTGGCGAGCAGCTTGCGCATGGTGGAACGCGAGATGTCGTTCGTCGTCAGGCCGTAAGCCTGCAACGCCATCTGATAAAGATCCGGATAGGAGTTGTTGCCGAGAAGCGTATCGGCGGTGGTGTTGGTCTTCATGAAATCATTGATGCTCTTTACGCCATCGGCGTCGTCCATTCGCGATTTGTAGTTCGCGATGATGCGGTCAATGAGATCGTTGCCCTGGTTGTTGACGCGGGAAGTATAGTTGTCCGAGGTATTCGTCGTCTGTTCGCCGGTTTGGGCGGATGTTGAGGTCGGCAGCGATCCATCAGCGCGGAAATTGAAAGCAGCGTTGAGATCGCTCTGGCCCACGGACGCGGCATGGGCCGGATCGGTGAGGATATTCTTCAATTCGGCGTCGGTAGTGTCGTAGCTCAGACCGTAAGCCATCTTTAAATAGTCTGTCAGAGATGAATCGGCGAGCAACTGATCGACGTCGTTGACGTCGCCCATCCGGTCCACAATACTTTCCTCCCTGATGGAAGCGGCCGAATTCACGGAGGCCATCTGCGCAGACGTCTGTGCCGAACCGGCAGCGACGGTGCCATCCGCCTGAAAATTGAACGCCGCCTTCACATTGGCATAGGGTCCGGTGCCGCTCTGATCGGTGAGAACATTGCGCAGATCGGCATCCGAAACGCTCGTCGGAATGGCGAAGGCATAGCGAATGTAACTGTTGAGCTTCTGGTCACCCAGCAACTGATCGACGCTGGTGATCGAAAGCATCGCGTTCGCGTAATAGGTGGCGGCGTCGCTCCCCTTCTTGTTCATCGCGGCAACCTGATCGGCATTCTGTGACAGGGTGTTTTGGGCAACCGTGCCGTCCTGATGGAAATTGAACAGTTGATAGACGTCGCTGTAGCCCTGGGCAGCCGCGACCGTTGGATCGGTCAGAATGCCGCGAAGCGTGGTGTCGCTGACGTCGTTGCCAATCTGCATACTGGAGCGCAGGAGGCTCACCGCTCTGTCGTCGGCGAGGAATACATCGACCGCCGCGGTCGCGCCGTTGTTGGAAAGCTCGCTGAGCTTGACCTGATAATACGAAGAGTTGTTAGCGACGAGCTGATTGATGCCCTGAAGCTGGAGAGTATTTTGGGCGCCGACAATGGAACCATTCGGCTGCGTCTGGAAGGTGACCGAACCATCCGCGTTGAAATTGAAGGCGTCATGGATGTTCTTATGGCCTGCGGTATCGGCATAGGCGGAATCCGTCAGGATGTTCTTCAGTTCGGCGTTGCTGAAATCCTGACCGAGGCCGTAAGCATCCTTGATATAGGAGGTCAGCATTTTGTCGGACAGCAGTTCGTCGACATTGTCGATCGGGCTGACACCACCCGGCGGCATCATCATGTTCGAGAAGTAGCTCGAGACGTTCGACGCGGCAGTCACGATGCCCGTCAACTGATCATAGGACTGCGCGCGCTCCGTCGGAGAGACCGTACCGTCGGACTTGAAATTGAAGGCCTTGTAGGCGTTTCCCAGATCGACCGAACGGGCATAGGAAGGATCAGTCAGAACGTTGCGCAGCTGCGTAAAACCCGGATCCATGCCGAATGCGGCGCGAACGTAATCTGCAAGCCGCTTGTCGTTGACCAATTGATCGACATTGGTGATCGTGCCGATCTTGGACAGATAGTAGCTCTTGTTGAGATCTGACATCGCCTGGCTGGTATAGTACACATCACTCGCCGTACCGTCGCGGTCGACAATCTGCGTCGCGGTCTTGATGTTATACTGTTCGATGACGTTGTTCTTCTGTGTCGCGGTCTGGGCGACGCCGCCGACTGCGGGAGCGCGGAACGCGTAGAGCGACGCGACGCTCTGGGTCTGATCGGAATTCTGTGCAGAACCGTTGACCGAGCCATCGGCGTTGAAGCTGAAATAGGAACGCAGTTCCTTGTATTTGTCGCCGACATAGTTGAGCGACGGATCGGGATTGCTGAAGGGCACGTCGCCGCCGAGAGTGGCCGGATCGCTTGTCAGCACCATCTTGATGAAAGCGTCATCGGCCGTTGCCGGATCAATGCCGACCGACTGCAGCGCAACCGTGCGCAGACGGGGATCGGCGAGGAGATCGTCGACCGACTGCACCGAACCGATATTGTCCCGGAAATACTGTGCATCGCCATTATCGGGCTTGAAGCTGAACTGCTGTGCGAGCGCATAGAGCTTGTCGCCTACATATGTCTTGGTCGGATCGACGGGTGGTGCGTCCGGGTTGGTCGGGTCCGGCGCATTGCCGGCAAGCTTGCTGATGTCGGTGGTCAGGACACCAGCAATATAGTCCTTCGACATGTAGGTCGGGTCGATGCCGACGCTCTTGAGTGCGTAATTCAGGAGACGGGGATTGCTGACGAAGTCCTGGACGGTTTTCACGCCGTCCATCTGCTTGCTGTAATATGTCGTCTCAGTGGCGGTCTGCTGTGCCGCGTCGGCAAAGGACTGCTTGTAAAGGCCGATCAAATCGTCTTCCTGCGCGTCCGTCTGAATATCCTTGGGCGGCGCATTGAAATTGAAGGCGGCGGCGAATTGCCTGTAACGCGTATCGGAGAGCTTGTTGGCGAAGCTGTTCGCATCTGTGAGATCGCTCTGCAGGACCTTCTTCATGAAGGCCTTGGCATAGGTCATGTCGTCGAGGCCGTAGGCTTTCATGGCGTAGCTATAGAGCTTGTAGTCGCCAAGGAAGTCGTCGACGTCCTTCACCTTATTGATATTATCGACGTAGTACTGGGCATCTTTCTTGACCTGCGCCTGATTGGCGACGCGGTCCAGACTCTTGGGCATATCGCGAGACAGGATGACATATGCGAGGGATGCCGTGATCATAAGCGCGCCCTTTTCAGCAAAATCTTTAAAGAATGACAGACTACTGGCGGGAGTATTTTGCCATGCAAAGCTTACCTGAGGCTTACCTAAGGCTGTCCCGCTTTGATACGGCCCCACATTCACCTTCCGGAAACCCTGCCATATTCACTTTTGCTAACCATTCCCGGAGGCAGGATTTCCTTAACCGCGATTTTTAAGCTGTACGGAACGGGGGGGCGCCTATTGTCGGCCATAGAGGACGAAAAGTCCCGAGGAGAAGACCGGAAACCGGCTCTCAGGTAAGACAAGGGTAGAAATGAAATGAAGAATACCGTTCTGAAGCCCGTCTGGGCTGGCACGACATTGCGTCTTGATCCGTCTCGCTTTCCGCAGCAGGTAAGCTATGCCATCCACGACCATGCCGGTGACGTCAGCATAACGATAGACGAACGCGGCGCGGTCCTGCGCAAGATTCTCCCCTCCAGCGGCCTTCCGCTCTCCATCGCCTTGCCGCGGCGCGTTTTCAAAGGCGTTGCGGCCCGCGCCATCGACCACGGCAACGGAGACGTCACCGTGACGCTCGAATTGCATCACGAAGATCCGGAACTCTGCATTCCGCTGCTCGTCGCCCATGATCTCGGCGATATCGCCGCCGACTGGCGCAGCTGGTCGGAAGCCTTCGGCATTCCCATGCTGATGGTGGAAGCCGACGGCGTCGCCAGGCCGCTCGAAGAGCATCTCGGCGGCCTGCGCACGAGCGAAATGAAGCCGCGCCGTCGTCATTCCTATTTCGCAAACCGTCGCCCGCGCTTCCTCGTGCGTCGCACGACCGGCAAGCTCGGCGTCATCATGAAGATCGAAGGCAAGGAAATCATTGCCCGCAACTGAGCGCTACGCTCAGAACCTCTCTAAGACCCGGCCTTTGCGCCGGGTTTTTCGTTTGCGCTCAGGGAATGGCGAAAAGCAGCGAGACGAACAGGCCGAGAAAGATGATCAATCCGACGCGGGTGTTCGACTTGAAGAGTGCAAGGCACTGGGCGCCATCGTTGATATCGAGCTTCCTGATCTGCCATGCAAACATCCCGGCGGCGATCAACAGACCGACGAAAGCCAGAAGGCCAACGCCCGCAAGTACGAAGGACAGGAACATCAGCACCAGGGTCAGCCCATAGAGGCCGACAAGCGCCAGACGCGTACGCTCGCCGAACAGGCGCGCGGTGGAGCGAACGCCGATCAGCTCGTCATCCTCCTTGTCCTGATGGGCATAGATCGTGTCGTAGCCGATCGTCCAGACGACCGACGCGAGGTAAAGCAGGAAGGCAGAGAAGGAG
>NZ_JBFUBG010000122.1:0-14387 GCF_056405875.1 Rhizobium sp. P1_E6
ATCGGGGGCACTTCGATAGCGATGGAACCGACGCTGATCATCAACGCAACCGGCGGATGGATCGACATTACCAACAAAACGCTGTTTACGCCGGGGGCACGACCGGCACCCCTGATGGGCGGAACCAAGGGCTCGCATCTCATCATCGACAATGCGAAACTCTACGATGCGCTAGCCGGTCACATGATCTACTACGAAAACGAGGATGGCCGTATCTGCATCCTGTTTCCCTATCTGGGGAAAGTCCTCGTCGGCTCCACCGATATCCGCGTCGAAAACCCGGAAACAGTACGCTGCGAAACCGACGAGCGCGATTACATCCTGCAATCGCTGTCTTTCGTTCTGCCTGATATCGAGATCCGACCGGAAGACATCGGCTTCCAGTTTTCCGGCGTGCGGCCTTTGCCGGCCAGCACCGACAGTTTTACCGGTCGTATCCCGCGCGATCATTTTTGCACGATCGTGGACGCCGGAGACGGCGGGCCGGCGGTGCTGTGCATGATCGGCGGCAAATGGACGACCTTCCGTTCGTTCGGCGAACTCGCTGCCGATCTCGCGCTCGAGCGACTCGACAAAGAGAGAAAGGTTTCGACCACGGACCGGGCGATCGGAGGCGGACGCCGGTTTCCGCTCGATCGTGCGGTCTGGATTGCCGAAATGGCCGCGAAAAAATCAATTCCAGCCATCCGAATGGCTGCGCTCTTTGCCCGTTACGGCACGGAGGCGGAGGCGATCGCCGACTTCATCGTCGCCGCGCCGGACATGGCCATGCCGCACCCCGACTATTCGGCGCGTGAACTGCTTTTCCTCATCCGCAACGAAGCGGTCGAGCGACTGGACGACGTGCTCCTGCGCCGCACGACACTTGCCATAACCGGCAATCTCTCGCTGCACATGATGGATGCGGTTCTCGATCTTCTTGCGACGGAAAAGGCCTGGACCCCGGCGCAACGCACTTTGGAGCGAGACCGGTTTCTGACCCTGCTGCGCGACCGCCATGGCGTTGACGAAAATACCCTTTCCGCGAGGAACGAACAAAGGAGCATGCAATGCGAAACAACAGCAAAGTCCGGATGAACCGGCTATTCGGTGCCGGCCGCTGCCTGGACGTGGCGGTCGATCACGGCGTCTGCAATGAGCCGTCCTTTCTCAGCGGACTGGAAGACATGCAGTCCGTCGTCGAAGCACTCGTCGATGCCGCACCCGACGCGATCCAGATGAACTACGGCCAGGCCGACCTCCTGCAGAATGTTGCCGGCAGGACCAAGCCGGCCCTGGTCATGCGCGTCGATATGGGCAATCCCTACAACCGCGAGCGCCACCGCCACATGTGGGCCGTGCTGCAGAACGAGGCCGAGCCCCTGATCGGTGCCATCGAGATGGATGCCGCCTGCGTCGTCGTCAATCTCTTCATGCTGCCTGACGAACCCGATCTGTTCCGGCAATGCGTCCAGAACATCGCCCGCGTTCGGGCCGATTGCGACAGATACGGCATGCCGCTGATGATAGAACCGCTGGTGATGCAGCCGGTCGACAAGGCCGGCGGCTACATGGTCGACGGCGATGCGGACAAGATCGTCACCCTGACCCGGCTCGCCCGGGAGATGGGCGCCGACATCGTCAAGGCCGATCCGACCACCGATGCCGAAGATTTCCATCGGGTCGTGGAAGCGGCCCGATGCCCGGTTCTTGTGCGCGGCGGCGGCAGGGAGGATCTGCGGGTGGTCTTCGAAAAATCGGCTGCCTTGATGCGACAGGGCGCGATGGGCATGGTCTACGGGCGCAACATCTATCAGCACGCCAATCCAGGCGCAGTAGTGCGCGGATTGATGGCGATCATTCACGACGATGCTGGCGGCGAGGATGCTTTCGCGCTTTATCAGCAGGGCTGAAGACGAAGACCAGAAACCTTGGGAGGGGTTCCGCATGGCAAACTATCTACTGGGGCTCGACGCTGGCAACACGGTCATCAAGGCCGTGATCTTCGATCGGCAGGGAAACGAAATCGCCTCCGCCTCGGCGGAGGGGCATAGCCGCATGCCTTGCCCCGGTCACGTCGAACGTGGATTGGACGAACTCTGGGCGAATGCCTGCAAAGTCATCCGTACGTGTATCGAGCAGGCGGCGATAGCGCCTCGCGACATCGTCGCCGTTGGCTGCGCCGGTCACGGAAATGGTCTTTATGCCCTGGACCTCAATGGCGAGCCGCTGCTCGGCATCCAATCGCTGGATACGCGCGCAGCCGCGCTCGTCGAGGAATGGCAGCAGCAAGGCGTCGGCGACCGGACCTACCCGATAGGTCACCAAAGGCCCTGGCCATCGCAGACGCCGACCTTGCTCGCCTGGCTGAAACGGCATCGGCCGGAAGCCTTTTCCAGGCTCGGCACGGTTTTCCTGTGCAAGGATTTCATCGTCAACCGCCTGGCGGGTGTCCGCGTCAGTGACGTGTCGGACATGGCGGGCTGCGGATTGCTCGACGTCGCCAATCGCCGTTACGATCAGGCGCTCATGCAGGCTTACGGCCTTGGCGACTGCATGCCACTCCTGCCGCGGCTKATCGAAAGCTCTGATATTGCGGGCCACGTCACCGATGAGGCCGCAGCGCAGACGGGACTTGCAAGCGGAACTCCGGTGGTCGGCGGCCTGTTCGACGTCGTCGCATCCGCCATTGGCTCCGGCGTCACCCGGACCGGGGCGGCATCGATCATCGCCGGAACCTGGAGCATCAATCAGGTCATCATCGATACGCCGCAGTTGGCGGCACCCGTCTTCATGTCCTCGACCTTCGACCGCGAGCGCTACATGGCAATCGAGTCGAGCGCCACTTCCGCCGCAAACCTCGAATGGCTGGTGCGCGAGTTCTTTGCCGATGTCCTGGCGAACGGGCGCTCTCCCTTTGATCTTTGCGGCGAGCTTGCTGCCAGCATCGAGCCTGCCAGCGATGATCCGCTCTATCATCCCTTCCTTTATGGCGCCCAGCAGAACGGCAATGCCCGCGCTGGCTTCTACGGCGTCGCCGGCTGGCATACGAAGGCGCATCTCGTGCGCGCGGTCCTGGAGGGCGTGGCCTTTGGCCACCGCCAGCATATCGAAACGATGCGAAGCGCCGGCGCCATCTTCAACGAAGCGGTTCTTTCCGGCGGCGGATCGCGCAGCCTGATCTGGCCGCAGATATTCTCCGATGTCCTGGGACTGTCAGTATCGATCGCCCGCTCGCGTGAAACCGGGGCGTTGGGGGCTGCAATTGCGGCCGGAACGGGTGCGGGTATCTTTTCGGACTTCGCTGCCGGTGCCGCATCCATGGTCCGCATGGAGCGCCATTATGTTCCAAATGCGGGACTCGGCGGCCACTATGAGCGGCGCTACGGTCTCTATCTGGATCTGGCCGAAGCGATGGCGCCGATCTGGCGGCGCCTGTCGACGCCACTGATGCCGGCAGCGGGAGCCGTGGTATGACCGAGCCATCCAATCAGGCGGTGATCGATGCTGGCTCCTACGACTTCATCATCGTCGGGGCGGGCTCGGCCGGATGCGTTCTTGCAAATCGCCTCTCGGCAAATCCAGCACACCGCGTCCTGCTCCTGGAGGCGGGCGGCAGCGACCGTTATCACTGGGTGCACATTCCGATCGGGTACCTTTTCTGCATGGGTAATCCTCGGACGGACTGGATGATGAAGACGGCGTCTGAGGCTGGCCTTAACGGTCGTTCACTTCCCTATCCGCGCGGAAAGCTGCTCGGCGGCTGCTCCTCGATCAACGGGATGATCTACATGCGTGGTCAGGCGGCCGACTATGATGGATGGCGGCAGGCGGGCAATGCCGGATGGGGATGGGAGGATGTGCTGCCATACTTCCTCAGGTCCGAGGACAATTATCGCGGAAAGTCCGAGATGCATGGTGCGGGTGGCGAATGGCGCGTGGAGCGCCAGCGTCTGTCCTGGCCGGTGCTCGATGCGTTTCGAGACGCGGCAGAGGAACTCGGCATCCCGAAGACGGATGATTTCAATAGCGGGGATAACGAGGGCTCCGGCTATTTCGAGGTCAATCAGCGTGGCGGATTGCGCTGGAACACCACCAAGGCTTTCCTGCGACCGGCGATGAAGCGGGCCAATCTCAGGGTCCTGACCGGTGCGGAGACTGGCAAGCTCGTGCTCGATGGCTTGAAGGTCACCGGCGTCCAGTTTCGATTGAACGGAAAGATCCATGAAGCGCGTGCTCGCCGCGAAGTCATTCTTTCCGCCGGAGCGATCAATTCGCCGAAGATACTGGAGGTTTCAGGAATCGGCAGGCCCGATGTGTTGCAGGCTGCCGGCATCGAGCTCAGGCACCGCCTGAGCGGTGTCGGACAAAACCTCCAGGACCATCTGCAGATTCGCACTGTCTTTCGCATCGAAGGTGCAAAGACCCTGAACCAGCTCTATCACAACATCTTTGCCCGCGCCGGAATGGGTCTCGAATATGCCATTCGCCGCTCCGGCCCGCTTTCGATGGCGCCGAGCCAGCTCGGTATTTTCGCAAAAAGCGATCCGGCCGTGGCGACCGCCGATCTCGAATACCATGTCCAGCCACTCAGCACCGACAGGCTGGGCGAACCGCTGCACCGCTATCCGGCCGTTACGGTTTCGGTCTGCAATCTGCGCCCGGAGAGCAGGGGCACGGTCCATGTGGCCGGCCCGGATGTATCGGCGGCTCCGGACATAAGGCCCAACTATCTCTCGACGACGGGCGATCGCATCGTCGCCGCGAGCTCTATACGGCATGCCCGCAGGCTGATGCAGGCCGAGGCAATATCGCGGTTTGCCCCCAAGGAGTTGCTGCCGGGTACGGAATTTCAAAGCGACGAAGAACTGATCCGAAGGGCAGGCGACATTGCAACGACAATTTTCCATCCCGTCGGCACCTGCAGGATGGGAAGCGACGAAAGCGCAGTCGTCGATCCTCAGCTGCGTGTACACGGTATTGGCGGGCTGAGGGTCGTGGACGCTTCGATCATGCCGAACATCGTGTCAGGAAACACGAATTCGCCTGTGATCATGATCGCCGAGAAGGCTGCAGACATGATCATCGCGTAAGGACGCGCGACTGCTAAAACGACGAGGCACGTTTGTCTTGTCGGCTGAGTGCATGTGGCGATTGAAGCGCAGGCAGAGCCGGTGCCGCTCGCTCGCGTCAGGCCGTCTTGGGGTCGGTTTGGTGGCTGGACGGGCCCATGCTCTGGCAAACCGCGGCTTCGAGATCAAAGGTGRAGGCGTTGCCGGTACCTCGGCTAGCCCCCGGTTGGAAGGGCCATGCCAAGGAGGTACAAAAATAAAGAAGTCGATGACTGGCGCGTTCAACGTAGGTTCATCGCCACAGATCTATTTTCAGAGAAACAAGCGCATGAACGTCACACCTAAGTGACGGCACACGCTACGTTTTTTCCTGCCGACCGCAATGTGGAGCTGCCCGCTTTGAACCATGATGGTGGCGCGGCCCCAAGGGAGTTGAATGTGAGAGATACCCTTCTCAGAATCTGTGCAACCGGCCTTCTTTTGCTGTTGCCTGCGATAGCCTCTGCCGCCGAAGGCTATTCGACGGCGAACGTCAATATGCGTGCGGGTCCGAGCACGAGCTACCCCGCAGTTGCCGTTATCCCGCTTGGCGAATCTGTCGAGATCCATGGTTGCCTTGCTGACGTGCCATGGTGTGACGTCGAATTCTACGGTGGTCGCGGTTGGGTCGCCGGACGTTATGTTCAGGCGGTGTATCAAAGCCGGCGTGTTTATGTCGGACCCGAATACTATCGCCCGCTCGGAATTCCGACGGTTGTCTTCAGCGTAGGCAATTATTGGGACCGCTATTACCGCAACCGTGATTTTTATCGAGACCGCGACCGGTGGCGTCGCGGCCCGGATTTCTACCGCCCGCAGCCTCGCGACTTCAACCGTTCAGAATTCGATAGGCGGCCCGACTTCGATCGACGACAAGACGCTGACGGACGTCGTGGATTTGATAGAAGCCCTGATCTTGGCCGCACTCCGGACGTTGATCGCCGTACCGGCTTCGATCGCGATCAGCGCCGGCAGTTTGATTTCAATCGCGACCGAGACAACCGCAGGCCCGATGCCAACGGTGACGAAAATCGCCGCCCGCCATTCGATCGCCAGCCGGACTTTCGCCGCGACGGCGATGACAACGGCTACCGTGATCGTCGGGACTTTCAACGTCGGGGAGGCGATAACAGCAACAACGGTGACATCCGTCGCAGAGGCGATAATGACGGCGCGGGGAATGATCGAAGAAGACCGCGCGGCGCGTGTGATCCGGGCGACCCTGACTGCAACAACTGATTACAGGGGCGGCGCGATGCCGCCCTTTTCGTTTGTGGACGAGACTTGAACTCACGCCTCACAACATTCCTCGGCGTGTTGCGGCTCAGCAATCATTGCATTCGTCGTCGCCGACTTTTGCGGCTGTCTCAGTGGCTGTCTCGACCAGATCTAGTGGCCCGATTCCGAAATGCCTCTCGGCTCGGCAAGCGGCAGCATGCCGCGATAGATCCCTGGTTCTGAGCCTTCGATTGGAACTGCCCCGACGCTTCGACGGTAGAACTCCATTGGACCGGCGCCCCCGATTACCCCGTAGGCATAGCCTTGCGCGTACATATCGAGAAACGTGGTCAGCAGCAGAGCGTGGCCAACTCCTTTGCCGCGGGCGGCCGTATCGACGCCGGTCGGCCCGAAGAAACCCTTGGCGGTTGCCTCGTGGCAGGCAAAGCCGATGAGTTCGTCCTTCTGGATTGCGATGAAGCAAGTGGGCGGCCGGCGCATGGTGGCAACCGTCGCTTCCGCGGCCCAGCCGGATCCGAAGCGCGGCTCGATCCAGGCCGTCAGAGCGTTCAACTCCGGCGCAAGGACACGCCGGATGGTGATGCCCTGTTCGGCAATGCGCGCATCGAGTTCAGGATCGGCCTTCAGCTCGTAGAGTTTTACCAGCATGTCCATGGTTTATTCCTTTGTCAGCCTTTGATGGCGCCTGCCGTCAGGCCGGCAACGATACGTCTCTGGAAGATCAATACGATGATGATCAGCGGCAGTGTCACGGTAACCGATGCAGCCATGATCTGACCGAACGGATATTCGTATCGGCTATTGCCGGCGATCAGGCCGATCGCCACCGGCACCGTCCGGTTCTCGTCCGTCAGGGTGAAGGTCAGCGCGAAGAGAAACTCGTTCCACGCCAGAATGAAGGCAAGAATGCCCGTGCTGGCGAGCGAGGGTCCCATCAGCGGCAGCAGGATCTTCATCAGAATTCTAAAATGTGAGCAGCCGTCGATGATCGCAGCCTCTTCCAGCTCCCGCGGAAACTCGCGGATGAAGGTGGTCAGGATCCAGGTCGTGAAGGGTACGGTCGACAGGAGATAGGTGAGGATGAGCGCGCTTGGCCGGTTGAACAGACCCATCCAGTTGATCAGCTCGAACATGCCGGAGAGAACGACGACCTGCGGGAAGATCGAGATCATCAGCACGATCAACAGGATCGTGCGCCGTTGCGGAAAGTCGATGCGCCCCAGCGCATAAGCGGCGCTGAGCCCGATGACGAGTGACAGGAAAGTGGTTGAGACCGCGACATAGGCCGAGTTCAGAAGCGAGCCCATGAAAACAGGATTGTCGATCAGCTGGCGATAGTAGGTGAAGTCGAACGCCGGCATCAGCGCGGATTGGTAGAGCGCCGAACCCTGCTTCGTCGAGGAAACGAAGGCCCAGTAATAGGGAAACAGCGTGTAGAACAGGACGAGCAGAAGAGCCAGGATCTGGAGGCTTCGCACGGCGCGCCGCCGCATCCGGAAGTAGGAGGCAGGCTTGCGGACGGACTTCGGGATGATTGCATCGGCCATGTCGCTCAGGTCCCCGCGGCTCTGTCGAGGCGAAGGACCCCGATGATGATGATGGCGACAAGCGCGACGAGCAGGAAGACCCAGGTCGATGCCGCCGAGCCGATGCCGAGCTCCTGGAAGCTGATCAGCCGGTCGCGTGCGTAAATGGAGACGGTCGTGACGCTTTCGTTGCTTGCCGCCATCACATAGGCAAGGTCGAACATCCTGAGTGCATCGAGGGAGCGGAAGAGGACCGCTACGCCGATTGCCGGGCGCAGCATCGGCAGGGTGATCGACCAGAAGCGCTTCCATGCCGGAATGCCATCGACCTCCGCTGCCTCGAATATTTCCGAGGATATCAGTTGCAGGCCTGCCAGAATGAGCAAAACCATGAACGGGGTTGTCATCCACACGTCGACGAAGATCACGACGCCCATCAGCAGCGATCCGCTCGCCGTCCAGGGAATGCCATGATCGATGAGGCCGAGCCCGATGAGGACCTTGTTGATAACGCCGAACTGGTCGTTCAGCATCCATTCCCAGATCTTCGTCGAGACGACGACGGGGATCGCCCAGGGCACGAGGATGGCGGCGCGCGCCAGCCCGCGGCCCGGAATGGCTTCGTTGACGAGAAGCGCTATCGCGAGGCCGAGAATTGTCTCGATCGCGACCGAGATGACAGTGAAGACCAGCGTGTTCTTAACGGCAATCCACCAGCTGCGGTCGCTGATGACCTCAAGGAAGTTGTCGACCCCGGTCATTGAATAGACGGAGGGATCGTCAAGGTAGGCATCGGTGAAGGCGAAGAAGAAGGTGCGGCCGAGCGGCCAGAGGGCGACGACCAGCATGACGATGATGACCGGCAGCAGAAACAGCCATGCCGCACGATGGTCCCGGCGGGCGAGCCGGGCACTCATTGTCGCGCTCCTTCGATCACGCCAGCCTGGCGATCGAGAATGAGCCGTCTTCCGTCTGCGGCGAAGGCAAAGATCGAGGCATCCTGGAAATTCAGGCCGACCTCCTTACCGATCAGTTCCCTCCGCGGCTCGACATTGACGCGGACGACCCAGATGACGTCGCCGTTGATGCGGCAATAGGCGAAATGCTCGTGGCCGAGGTCCTCGACACGCTCGAGCACGCAGGTCATTCGTCCGTCCCCTGCCGCCACCAGCTGGATCGCTTCCGAACGTATGCCGATTTCGGTGATGGCCGGGCCCTCGGTGTCCGCCTCGATGACGAGGCCGCCCGGTCCAGTCACATTGGCCGATGTTGTCTGCACGGGCAGGAAGTTCATACGGGGACTGCCGATGAAGCCTGCGACAAACCGGTTGTCAGGAGTGTGGTAGAGTTCCTTCGGCGTGCCGACCTGCTCAATGCGTCCGTGATTGAGAACGACGATCCGGTCGGCAAGCGTCATCGCTTCCGATTGGTCATGGGTCACATAGATCATTGTCGTCTTCAGATCGTCGTGGAGCTTGGCGATCTCCATGCGCATCTCCATTCGCAGATCCGAGTCGAGATTGGACAGCGGCTCATCGAAGAGGAAGATTTCGGGCTGGCGCACCAAAGCGCGGCCAATCGCTACGCGCTGGCGCTGTCCGCCGGACAGCTCGCGTGGTCGGCGTTCGAGCAGATGATCGACCTTCAGCATTCGTGCGACCGACCGCACTTTCTCGCTGATAGCGGCTCTGTTCATGCCGAGGGTCTCAAGCGCGAAGCCGATATTGCGCGCAACGTTCATATGCGGATAGAGCGCGTAGGACTGGAAGACGAAGGCTACGCCTCTCTTTGAGGCAGGCACGTCAGTCACGTCGTCGCCGCCGATCCTCACCACGCCCTTCGATGCGGAGATCAGGCCGGCGACGATGCGCAAAAGCGTTGACTTGCCGCAACCGGAGGGACCGACGAAAACGACAAACTCGCCGTCGATGATCTGCAGGTCGACATTCTGGATAACAGCATGCGTACCAAAATTCTTCGAAACGGATTCGAGCGAAACCGATGCCATTTTTCACCTGAGGGTATGAGACGGCAGAGGGCTCGCCACCGTGTTCGGTGGCGAGGCAGTGACGCATTCCGGCCGCGGACCGTTCCCGCCACCGGAAATTAGGAGAGCGTCAGCGGCTTTCCTTCAGTTTCTCGAGCCGACCGGCCAGCGACGTCAGGCTGGACTTGACCTCGGCGCCGCCGGAAAGCATGTCGTGAACCGAGCGGTAAAAAGCCTGCGAAACGCGGTTGTAGCTGGTGCCAGTGTAGCCGGATGGGCGCACGGCGCTGTCGGCAAAGGCCTGCTGGTTGTCCTTGAGGAAGGGTATCTTCGCAAGAACTTCCGGATCGCTGTAGAGCGCCTGGATCGACGGGTTGAGAGCCGCCTTCAACGCACGCATCTTCTGCATATCGGGGCCGGTGATGAAGTTTACAAAATCGGCCGCCACCTCAGGCTTGGCGCTGTATTTATTGACGCCGTAATACATTGGGCCAAGGCATCCGCTCGACTTTTCGCCTTCCTTGCCGATCGGTAGAGGCATCACACCGACCTTGTCGACGACATTGCTCCCTTTTTCATGCGAAGTGCCCCAGACATAGGGCCAATTGCGGTGGAAGACCGCGTTGCCGGATTCGAAGACGGCGCGTGATTGCTCCTCATCATAGTTGAGGACGCCCTCGGGGCTGATCGAGCCGATCCAGCCCTTCGCCTTTTCGAGCGCCTCGGCGGCCTGTGGGCTGTCGATCGTCACCTTTCCGTCGTCAGAAATGATGGTACCGCCACCGTTGGAAGCAACAAGCTCGATCGCGTCGCAGGTCAGGCCTTCATAGCTTTTGGCCTGCCAGGCATAACCCCACATGTCGGGCGAGCCTGCAGCCCTTTCCTTGTCCTGAATTTCCTTGGCGGTGGCAGCCAGCTCGTCCCAGGTCTTGGGCGCCGGCTTGCCGTATTTTTCGAGCAGGTCTTTGCGGTAGAACATGAGCCCGACGTCCATATAGGCAGGCATGGCAACAAGATTGCCGTCGAGCTTGGCCGCATTGAGTGTCGAGGCGAAATGCTTGTCCTGGTCTGTCTGCGGGATCATTGCCTTGAGGTCGAGCAGGTTGCTCTTGAACATGCCGAGCCAGATCACATCGAGGAAAAGGACGTCGACGTCCTTGGATTTGGCGGCGAGCAACTGCTGATAGATCGGGATCGCGTCGTCCAGAAGCGCGGGCATCTTGTTGATCTTGGCCTCGTTGCCCGTCTTTTCCTTCCAGGCATTGGCAACGTTCGTGCAGAGTTCGAATTCAGTCGGCGAGCAAAACACGGAGATGGTTTCTGCATGTGCGCTGCTGCCCCAGAGGGCTGCAGATATCGCCAATGCGGCAAGGCTTTTCTTCAACATTGATTGTTCCCTTCGTTGATAACGCTTCGGCATCACGCGGAGCTCTTTGTCTCCTTGCGTCAATAGGACTGGTTATGACCAGTCATGTCAACATGGACTTTGCGGGCGGTTGCGTCGAAGATGCAAAACGGCAATAGTGCTCCGCACAGGATCGGATTTCGAAGATGCAGCAAGCTCCGGCATCGTTCATCGCGCCACAGGACAGCATCGACCGGAACGACCCTCGCCCCTTGCACAAGCAGGTCTACGAAGCCCTTTTGGCGTCCATCCGCGACGGCAAGCTGCCGTTGCGCGGCAAGCTGCCATCAGAACGGGAACTCGTTGATCTCTACAATGTCAGCCGAATTACCGTGCGCCATGCCGTGCGAGAATTGATCCAACAGGGCGTCATACGCAGCCAGCCGGGAAAAGGACTCTACGTCGCCGAGCGTGGCGGGGGCTTCGAGCTCCAGGTTCTGAAAAGCTTCACCAGCATCGCCGCAGCGAACGGGCGAAGGCCTGGCCATAGGCTGATTGGGGCGAGCATCGTGCATGCGCCTCTCGAGGTGAGCCGACCGCTTTTCCTCGCACCCGGCGCCGAGGTGGTTCTATTGTCGAGGCTTCGTCTTCTCGACGACATACCTGTTGTCGTCCAGACCGATTGGATACCGGTGGCCCGCGTTCCGGGCCTGCTTGATCTCGACTGGGCCATTGCCAACCGGTCGCTCTATGCCGAGCTTCGCGAGCGCTATCGCATTCATCCGAAACGTGGGCAGACAACGCTGAGCGCGCGCCTCGCGACGGATGAGGAGGCTGCGATGCTCGAGCTGCCTCCTCCAGCTGCGGTTCTCACCGTGGACCAGATCGCTTTCGACGATCGCAACCGCCCAGTCAACCTGACGGCGTTGGTTCATCATCCCGCGCGTTATCCGCTGACGCTGCTCCAGTCAGAATCGGGCGATTTTACGCAGTATTGAGCCATTTTGTCCTGCTCCGGTGATTCCATCGGATAGTTCCGCGGCATGCAGTAGCCTGACACGTTCGCCAGAGCCTAGGCGGGCGCCCATCTTCGCGGCATCTTGAATGCCTCCAGCAGGAAGGGCCACCCCGGCGAAGAAGAGCGAAACGGTAAAGCCGATTGCGGCGACACACCCTAGCACGACGGGATCTGTCAAATTCATCCTCGGGCGCCTTTTCTTGTGACGAGCCACCTCAAGGCGGAACTCCTGCGTCATGTGGACATTCCTTGTACATCATAGGAGGCCCATGCCATGCAGATCATCAGTACCAACGTTTCCAAACAGGACGACGGCAAGATTGCGGTTGAATTCTCAGGTGAGGGAGGGGAATCCATCACGGTCCATTTGGCAGCTGCCAATGCGCTCGAAGACGGCGCCGCCGTAATACGGGCGAGAGAAATGATGGTCCAGGTAGCGACGTTCGGCAGCCCGGACGACGTCACCGAGGGAGCGCAGGACGCGTCCGATGCGCTTCTGGGAACCCGCACCGAGGGCCTGGAGGAAACCGCTCCGGCGACGGGATCGTTTTCATCTACAAACGCGGTCGCCGGCCCCGGTGGTATCTAAGTCCCGGCTATGAGCGAGGTATCGATGATCGTCCCGCCAAGCAATCAGCCGGGCAGCCCGGGGCGCAGGGATGAGCTCGACCTGATCGTCGACTACGCGGTGCAGCTTCTTGTCGAGGAAGCTCATCTCGTCGCGCGGACACGCGCCGGTTTTCTAACCGGCATCCTCGACGCCGCAAACGACCGCCTGTCGGAAATCGAAGAGGAAACCGAACTCGAGGACGGCGGCAATTGAAGATCGCCACTTACAACGTCAACGGGGTAAACGGCCGGCTCGACATCCTTTTGCGCTGGCTGGAGGAGACAGCACCAGACGTCGTCTGCCTGCAGGAACTGAAAGCGCCACAGGAAAAGTTTCCGATCAAGGCCATCGAGGCTGCGGGCTACGGTGCCGTCTGGCAGGGACAGAAATCCTGGAACGGCGTCGCGATCCTCACAAAAGGACAGCAGCCTCACCTGACGAGGAAGGGACTGCCCGGAGAGCGCGAAGATCTCCATAGCCGCTACATCGAGGCTATCGTCGACGGCCTCGTCATTGCCGGTCTCTATCTGCCGAACGGCAATCCCTATCCAGGCCCGAAGTTCGATTACAAGCTTCGCTKGTTCAAGCGGCTCCACGCCTACGCTGCCGAACTGCTGGAGCTTGAGGTACCCGTGGTACTCGCGGGCGATTTCAACGTCATGCCAACCGAGATGGACGTCTACAAGCCGGAGCGTTGGACAAACGACGCGCTCTTTCGCATCGAAGTTCGCGAGGCCTTCAAGAACCTCGTCGATCAGGGTTGGACCGACGCCTTACGCAGCCTTCACCCAGACGAGCGCATCTATACGTTCTGGGACTATTTCAGGAATGCCTATGCCCGCGACGCCGGGCTTCGGATTGATCATTTCCTTCTGAGTTCGGAGGCGGCCGAGCGCCTGTCGAAAGCGGAGGTCGACAAGCGCGTGAGGGGTTGGGAACACACGAGCGACCACGCACCGGTCTGGATCGAGCTCACGGACGAACCCGGCAAGGGGAGGAGAAAGAAATCATGATCGATGATACATGGAGATCGCAGGTACGGCCGACGTTGGAAGACTTCGTGGACATGTTCGTCGTTGCGGGGCGAGGCAGTCGGAGGGATTCAACGCGGCTGATAACGAGATGATCCTGGTCGTCGGACGATCCCGACGTACGGACGTATTCCGTAGGGTTGCTTAAGGAATTCGGCTACCGCCTGCTGGAAGCGATCGATCACCGCCTCACGAACGGCGCCTTTGATCCGATCTGGAATATCGCATCTGAAGCCAGCCAGTTTGGTACACCATACCTATCGCTGCCCTTGCGGCAAAATCTGGCACCTGCTCTCCCGCGGCTGAATGCCTTGCCTTCAGCCTATTGTCAGGGTTCTGTGTTACGTTTTTGTGACGCAGGGTGCGCCGGGGGAGAGGCATGCCCATTTTACATTCATTGGTCTTGGAGCGGATATGACAGAACAGTCTAACCGTCTTATATTACATACGAATTCGCGAGACGAGGTTTTCGCCGAAGAACAGAATTCCGTTGCGGATTTCTCGTTTAATTCGACCGTCGCAAATGTCTTCGACGATATGG
>NZ_JBFUBG010000123.1:0-14190 GCF_056405875.1 Rhizobium sp. P1_E6
GGGCGAGGGCAAGACCCGCCTTGTCGGCGACGTCGCCTTTGCGGAGGTCGCGCCGGTTGCCGCAGTCATCACGCCGGTGCCGGGTGGCGTCGGTCCCATGACGATCGCCATGCTGATGGCCAATACGGTGATTGCCGCCCATCGTTCGGTTGGGCTTACGCCGCCGAGTTTCTGATCATCTTACGGGGCAGGGCCTGTCGAGGCCCTGACGATCAGCTCTGTCTTCCAGAGCTCCTGTTCGGGGAAGGGACCTGCCTGCTTGACCGTGCCGATGAGCCTCTGTGCAATGCGCACGCCCGCAGCGCGTAGCGACGAGCGGGTCGTCGTCAGCGGGACGGAAAAGTTTTCCGGCTTCAGCAGCGGCAACACGTCGTCATGGGCGATCAGCGAAATATCCTCGCCAAGCTTGAGCCCGGCCTGATTGACGGCCCGGATCGCGCCGAGTGCCAGAACCGTACTGGAGCACAGGATGGCAGTCGGCCGATCCGGAAGCTGCAGAAAGCGCTCCATGGCAATCAGCCCTTCCTCATCCGTCATGACCGTGTGGCTCGTGTAGTCCTCCAGGAGCTCCAGCCCGCGTTCGGCGAGTGCTGCGATGAGGCCGTTCCTGCGGCGAATGGCGAAATCGAGATGCGCCGGCCCGTTCATCATTGCAAAGCGCGTATGGCCGAGCTGCAAGAGAAGTCTCGCAGCATCGTAGAAGGCACCCTCGTTGTCGATGTCGAGATAGGGATAATCCGGTTCAGAACCGAAGGAGCGACCATGCACGACGAAGGGCATGGAAAGCGATTTCAGCATGGCGAGCCGCGGATCGTGGCCGCGCATATAGGCGACGAAGAGTGCATCCACATTGCCGCTGATCGCCAGCCGGCGCAATGCTGCAACCTCGTCGTCGGGATCGGCGGGCATGATGACGAAGTGGAAGTCGTGGCGCACCGCTTCCTCGCCGAGGCCGGTCAGGAACTCGCCGAAATGAACGTCGGACTGATGGCCGGGTGCTGTCGGCATGACGAGGCCGATCGAGCCGGCCTTGCCGGTCGCAAGCCGCTGGGCGGCCTTGTTCGGCCGGTATCCGGTTTCCTTGACGGCCCGAAGCACGCGTTCCCGGGTCGCTTCGTTGACCTCGGGGTAACCGTTGAGCGCGCGGCTCACAGTCGTCTGCGAAAGCCCCAGCAATTCCGATAGCTGTTTAAGATTCACCTGCTATGCTTCCTCCCGGCCTGCCCTGTGGCCGCAAACGCCCTCCGCCTCCCATGGCACCCAAAGCGCTTTTAATTATGTAGCATCTACAGCGCTTGACTCAAGAAAAATCGCTCCATATTTCCCATCAGGTCTCGCTGCGGCGCGATAATCAGGCTGTATTCGGGGCGTTTTCGCGAAATGGCTTGACTTCACTCCACCGAAAGTGAATCAGTTGGCGTGTCAAAGCGCTTTGAGATTTCCTTTGAATGAAATTCAGCGTGGTTGGGATTGTGATGGGAGGTTGATCACATGAAAAAGACATTCTTTATGGGCGTTGCACTCGTGGCGCTTTTTGCCGGCGCTGCATCGGCCGCGGATCTGAAATTCGCGCCGGGCCAGGACGCCAAGTTCAACTGGAAGAGCTATGATGACTTCAAGGCTGCGCATGCCGACCTGAAGGGTCAGCAGCTGACGATCTTCGGCCCTTGGCGCGGCGAAGACGAAGCTTTCTTCCAGAGCATTCTCGCTTATTTCGTCGAGGCGACCGGCGTCGACGCCAAGTATTCCTCGTCCGAAAATTATGAGCAGCAGATCGTCATCGATACGCAGGCAGGCTCCCCGCCGAACATTGCGGTCCTGCCGCAGCCGGGCCTTTTGGCCGATCTCGCCGGCAAGGGCTACCTGACGCCGCTCGGCGACGATACCTCCAAGTGGATCAAGGATAACTACGGCGCCGGCGACAGCTGGGTCGGCTACGGCACCTACAAGGGTAAGGACGGCAAGGAAGCCTTTTACGCCTTCCCATACAAGGCCGACGTAAAATCGCTCGTCTGGTATGTTCCCGAGAACTTCGAAGAAGCAGGCTACAAGGTCCCGACGACCATGGAAGAACTGCACGCCCTGACAGACCAAATCGTCAAGGACGGTGGCGTTCCCTGGTGTATCGGTCTCGGTTCTGGCGGCGCGACCGGCTGGCCGGCGACCGACTGGGTCGAAGATATCATGCTGCGCACGCAGAAGCCTGACGTCTACGACAAGTGGACCACCAACGAAGTGAAGTTCACCGATCCGGCTGTCGTTGCCGCCATCGATGAATTCGGCAAGTTCGCCAAGAACGAGAAGTATGTCGACGGCGGCGTTGCAGCCGTTGCTTCGACCGACTTCCGCGACAGCCCGAAGGGCCTCTTCGCCGTTCCGCCGAAGTGCTACCTGCACCACCAGGCTTCGTTCATTCCGTCCTTCTTCCCTGAGGGTACGAAGCTCGGCACGGATGCCGACTTCTTCTACATGCCGACTTATGCTGCCCATGCCGATCTCGGCAAGCCGGTTCTCGGTGCAGGCACGCTGGTCTCCATCGCCAAGGACTCTCCGACGGCACGCGCCTTCATCGACTTCCTGAAGACGCCAGTCGCGCATGAACTCTGGATGGCGCAATCGAGCTTCCTGACCCCGTATAAGGGCGTCAATGTCGACGCCTATGCCAACGAGCAGATGAAGAAGGAAGGCGAGATCCTGACCTCGGCCACCACCTTCCGCTTCGACGGTTCGGACCTGATGCCCGGCAAGATCGGCGCCGGCGCGTTCTGGACCGGCATGGTCGATTTCGTCGGCGGCAAATCCGCTCAGGACGCCGCAGCCGAAATCCAGAGTGCTTGGGACGGCATCAAGTAATTTCCCATCAGTCCATGCCGCCGGGTGACCGGCGGCATCACGGAATGAGCGGCCGGGTTCCAGAGGGGGAGCCCGGTCGTGCTGGATCCTGTGGTCAAACACCTAAGCTATATTGACGGTATCCGGCATTAACCCTTCAAAATAAGACAGGGAAGCAGGGGAGGGACGAAATGCTGTCGCAGATAGTGTCCGCTTTGGGCGTCGTGGTCGTAGCCGTTTTTGCTTGCTCGGCCTATTTCTTTTTCTCGAACAAGATCCTCGATCTCGCATTGCCGGTGAAGGACGGTGATATCCGTCGGGCCTCAACCAATCTGAACCGGCGCGCTATGATCCGCCCCTGGCTGTTTCTCGGCCCGGCGCTCTTCCTGCTGATCGTCTATCTCGTCTATCCCGTCGTTGCGACCTTCATCCTGTCTTTCTATGACCGGACCGGCGAGCAGTTCGTCGGCGCGCAGAATTACCTGTGGGCGTTTAACGACCGCGAATTCCGCCAGTCGATCTTCAACAACATCCTGTGGCTCGCCGTGGTGCCCGCCGCCTGCACCTTCTTCGGCCTCGTCATCGCAGTCATGACCGACCGCATCTGGTGGGGCAATATCGCAAAAAGCATCGTCTTCATGCCGATGGCGATCTCTTTCGTCGGCGCTTCCGTCATCTGGAAGTTCATCTATGAATACCGCGGCGGCAACGATGTGCAGATCGGCCTCCTGAACGCCATCGTGCAGACATTCGGCGGCACGCCGGAGGTCTGGATTTCCGTTCCTTTCTGGAACAATTTCTTCTTGATGGTGATCCTGGTCTGGATTCAGACCGGCTTTGCCATGGTTATCCTCTCTGCCGCACTGCGCGGCATCCCGGAAGAGACGATCGAGGCTGCCGTCATCGATGGCGCCAATGGATGGCAGATCTTCTGGCGCATCATGGTGCCGCAGATCTGGGGCACGATCGCCGTCGTCTGGACGACGATCACCATCCTTGTTCTCAAGGTCTTCGATATCGTGCTCACCATGACCAACGGCCAGTGGCAGACCATGGTGCTGGCGAACCTGATGTTCAACTGGTTGTTCCGCGGCGGCGGCGATTCCGGCCGAAGCGCTGTCATCGCCATCATCATCATGCTGGCGGTGACACCGATCATGGTGTGGAACGTGCGTCGCGCCAATGCCGAGCTGAAGGGACGCTGAGATGACCACAGCTGCAAGCTACTTCAAGATCGGCCCGGCCCGTCTCTTCGTTCACTTCTGCGTTCTCATCATCGTCGTCATCTGGCTGGTGCCGACGCTCGGCATCTTCGTCAGCGCGCTGCGCGACAAGGATCAGATCACCGTCTCCGGCTGGTGGACCGCCTTTGCCGGCTCGACCCAGACCGTGGCCGCGCGTCTCGGCACGCCCGATCAGGCCAAGCAGGAAGGCGATATCTACGTCATCACCGGCAATGTCCTGGCCGACCAGCCCGGCCGCTCGGTCAAGGCCTTCGGCGTGCGCGTCCAGCAGCCTTCGGCCTTCGAGGCCGGCCAGACCGCCGATCTCGGCGACGGCGAAAGCATCGTCATCAATAGCGACGGCAGCTATCGCTATATGAAGAACGCCGCCTTCGCTCCCGACGAGCGTCCGCGCCGCATCTATGTCGCGGCATCGGCACCGCCCGAATTCACCCTGCGCAACTACCAGACGGTTCTCGCCGGCGAGGGCATCGGCCAGTCTTTCATCAACTCTCTGACGGTGACCATACCGGCCACCATCATCCCGATCCTGATCGCCGCCTTCGCAGCCTATGCGCTGAGCTGGATGGAATTCCCAGGCCGGGCGCTGCTGATCGCGCTCGTCGTCGGCCTCATCGTCGTGCCACTGCAGATGTCGCTCATCCCGCTGCTGCGTCTCTATAATGAGATCGGCTCCCTGATCGGCCAGCCGTCGAAGACCTATCCCGGCATCTGGCTGGCGCATACGGCCTTCGGCATGCCGCTCGCCATCTATCTCTTGCGGGCCTATATTTCCGGCCTGCCCAAGGAGATCATCGAATCCGCCCGTGTCGATGGCGCCAGCGACTTCGAGATCTTCACCCGCATCGTATTGCCTCTCTCCTTCCCCGCGCTCGCGTCCTTCGCGATCTTCCAGTTTCTGTGGGTGTGGAACGACCTGCTTGTGGCCATGGTCTTCCTCGGCACCGACAAGGATCACCTCGTGCTGACCGGAGCGCTGAATGCGCTGCTCGGTTCGCGCGGCGGCAACTGGGAAATCCTGACGGCATCGGCCTTCATCACCATCATCATACCGCTGCTCGTCTTCTTCTCGCTGCAGCGTTATCTGGTGCGCGGCCTGCTGGCGGGGTCGGTCAAGGGGGGCTGATCCATCCCAAGACGCAATTTCAAACAGGATATTCCATGAGTGTGGCTTCCCAATCCCTTCTGACCGCCGACAAGGACTGGTGGCGCGGCGCGGTGATCTATCAGATCTATCCGCGCTCCTACCAGGATTCGAACGGCGACGGCATCGGCGACCTGAAGGGCATCACCGCCCGCCTGCCGCATGTTGCAAGCCTCGGCGCTGACGCGATCTGGATTTCGCCCTTCTTCACCTCGCCGATGCGCGATTTCGGCTATGACGTCTCGGACTATGAAAATGTCGATGCGATCTTCGGCACACTGATCGATTTCGACACCTTGATTTCCGAAGCTCATCGTCTTGGCATCAAGGTGATGATCGATCTCGTCGTCTCGCATTCCTCCGACCAGCATCCCTGGTTCGTCGAAAGCCGCACGAGCAAGACCAATGCCAAGGCCGACTGGTATGTCTGGGCCGATGCCAAGCCTGATGGTACGCCGCCCAACAACTGGCTGTCGATCTTCGGCGGTTCGGCATGGGCGTGGGATCCGACGCGCATGCAATATTACATGCACAACTTCCTGACCTCGCAGCCGGACATGAACCTGCACAATCCAGAGGTTCAGGATCGCCTGCTTGATGTCGTCCGCTTCTGGCTGAAGCGCGGTGTCGATGGGTTTCGCCTCGACACGATCAACTTCTACTTCCACGACAAGCTCTTGCGCGACAATCCGGCGCTCGCCCCGGAACGCCGCAATGCGTCGACGGCTCCCGCCGTGAACCCCTATAACTTCCAGGAACATCTATACGACAAGAACCGTCCGGAAAATCTCGAATTCCTGAAGCGCTTCCGCGCGGTTCTCGAAGAGTTTCCGGCCATCGCCGCTGTCGGCGAAGTCGGCGACAGCCAGCGGGGTCTGGAAATCGTCGGTGAATACACCTCCGGCAACGACAAGATGCACATGTGCTATGCCTTCGAATTCCTGGCGCCCGATCCGCTTACGCCTGAGCGCGTCGAGGAAGTCATGAAGGATTTCGGTGCCGCGGCTCCCGATGGCTGGGCCTGCTGGGCCTTCTCGAACCATGACGTCATGCGCCATGTCAGCCGTTGGGGTTCCTTGGTCGCCGACCACGACGCCTTCGCCAAACTTTACGCCTCGCTGTTGATGACGCTGCGCGGTTCGGTCTGCCTCTATCAGGGCGAGGAACTGGCGCTGACCGAAGCCGATCTGGCCTATCAGGATCTTCAGGATCCCTACGGCATCCAGTTCTGGCCGGAATTCAAGGGGCGTGACGGCTGCCGCACGCCGATGGTGTGGGACAGCCAGGTCGCCCAGGGTGGTTTCTCGACGGTCACGCCCTGGCTGCCGGTGCCGGTCGAGCACATCCTGCGTGCCGTCAGCGTGCAGCAGGGTGACGACAATTCCGTGCTGGAGCACTACCGCCGCTTCATCGCCTTCCGTAAGCAGTATCCGGCTTTCGCCAAGGGCGAGATCGAGTTCGAGGATCCGCAGGGCGACGCGCTGGTCTTCACCCGTGAATTCGGCAACGAGACGCTGCTCTGMGTCTTCAACATGGGGCCGACGGAAACCAATGTGACCCTGCCGGCGGGCGACTGGCAGGCTTTGACGGGCCACGGCTTTACCAGCAACAACTACGGCGACAAGATCGATATTCCGGCCTGGGGGGCGTATTTCGCCCGTCTCGCTTAAGGATCAGGAGGGGAGAGGAAAATGACTGGACTGACGCTTAAGGATATCCGCAAATCCTATGGATCGGTGGACGTGCTTCACGGCATCGACCTGGAAATCAAGCAGGGTGAATTCATCGTTTTCGTCGGCCCCTCCGGCTGTGGCAAATCCACGCTTCTTAGAATGATCGCCGGCCTTGAGAACATCACCGGCGGTGAGATGTATATTGACGGCATGCTCGTCAATGAAGTGCCGCCTTCCAGGCGCGGCATCGCCATGGTGTTCCAGTCCTATGCGCTCTATCCGCATATGACTGTTTTCGACAACATGGCCTTCGGGATGAAGATCGCCCGCGAAAACAAGCAGGAGATCGACCGCCGCGTGCGGGCGGCGGCCGAGACGCTGCAGCTTACGAAATATCTAGACCGCCTGCCGAAGGCACTCTCGGGCGGCCAGCGCCAACGTGTGGCCATCGGCCGTGCCATCTGCCGCAACCCGAAGGTATTCCTCTTCGACGAGCCGCTCTCCAACCTCGATGCTGCGCTGCGCGTGGCAACCCGCATCGAGATTGCCCGCCTGAACGAGCAGATGGCCGATACGACGATGATCTATGTCACGCACGACCAGGTCGAGGCGATGACGCTGGCGGACCGCATCGTCGTGCTCTCGGCCGGCAATATCGAACAGGTGGGGCCTCCGCTGGAGCTCTACGAGCGCCCGGCGAACTTGTTCGTCGCAAAGTTCATCGGCTCCCCGGCCATGAACATCATCCCGGCAACGATCACCGACGTCGGCGAGACGACGACGGTGACGCTGACGGGCGGCAAGTCCGTGACGCTCGATATCACCACTGCTGCACCCGAGAAGGGCAAGCAGGCAAGCTTCGGCGTTCGCCCCGAAGATCTGCGCGTTGCAAGCCCCGATGAGGACTATCTGTTTGAAGGCGAAGTCTCGATCGTCGAGCAGCTCGGTGAAGTGACGCTGCTCTATATCGAGGGCCTGGTTCAGGGTGAGCCGATCATCGTCAAGCTGCCCGGCATCTATGATGTGAAGAGGGGCCAGAAGATGCATTTCGCCGCCGATCGGCAGAAGCTGCATCTCTTCGATGCGGCAGGTCACACCTACAGGAAATGACCATCCATTTTTGGTGGAATCCTTCTTCCTGAGGGTGTGGAGGGGAAGGATTCTTACTTTCTGTTAAATATGCGGTGCTAGCCTTTTCCCAATCAAGACTGAGGGAACCAGGGCCGTGGCCGCATCGAATCCAACACCCCCAAAATCGCACTTCCTGGCGAAGGAAGAATCTTTCATGTACGACCGCGAAGCGCGGTTCAAGATGGAAGACACGATGAACGCCGCGCGCATCGAATATACGGAGAAGGGCGTTATGCATGCCGCTTCGCGTCGATGCGACATCGTCCGTATATCGATGAGCAGCGCGATCCTCGCGATCCTCACGCAGTACACGCTGCCGAAGCAGTTCTATCTGGATATTCCCGATGCCCGCATCACCAAGGTGGGCTGCCTGCTGATGAAGACCTTTCCGAACAACACGATCGAGGTTCGCTTCCTGCGCCTGCTGACGCAGAAGGAGCTGAACAAGATCTTCGTCTACAGCACCCACCCGGCTCACAAGGATTACGTCCTCGATATCCGCGCGTAACAGTCTCGCGTCTCGCTGGATATGAAAAACCCGCGGTTCTTGCCGCGGGTTTTTCTATTCTCAAGCAATTCCAGCAAAAGTGTACAGCGGTTTTGCGTCCGGAATTGCGCGAAGCAAAGAGAAATCAGTGATGGGTCTGGAAGAGCACGCTCGCACCCTGGTCTGACGGACCGACCGCATGGCGGAACGGCGCGAAGAGCTCGCGGCCCATGCCAAATTCGTTGTCCGAGAGGTCGATCATCACAGGCTCGCGCTCTGCCATGTCGGCCGCATCGACAAGAACTTCGAGTGTACCCCTGATGGCATCGAGGCGAATGATGTCACCATCCCTGATGCGAGCGATCGGGCCGCCATCGACCGCCTCGGGCGTGACGTGGATCGCCGCCGGCACCTTGCCGGACGCTCCGGACATGCGTCCGTCGGTCAAGAGTGCCACGCGGAAACCGCGGTCCTGCAACACGCCGAGTGGTGGCGTCAGCTTGTGCAGTTCAGGCATGCCGTTGGCCTTGGGCCCCTGGAAGCGCACGACGGCGACGAAATCTCGGTTGAGCTTGCCCTCCTTGAAGGCGTCCTGCAGTTCCTGCTGGCTGTGGAAGATAATCGCCGGCGCCTCGATGATGTGGCGCTCTGCCTTGACGGCGGAGATCTTGATGACCGCCTTGCCGAGATTGCCGCGCAGCATCTTCAGGCCGCCGTTTGCCTGGAAAGGCGTTTCGATGCTGGCAAGCACTTTCGGATCATGACTCTTCTCCGGCGAGGCCTGGCGCACGACACCACCGTTTTCGCCGAGCTGCGCATCGACCGTGTAGGCTTGGAGACCATGACCGAAGACCGTGCGCACATCGTCATGCACCAGGCCCTGCTTCAGCAATTCCTTGATGAGGAAGCCCATGCCGCCGGCAGCCTGGAAGTGGTTCACGTCAGCTAGCCCGTTCGGGTAGACGCGGGCAAGCAGCGGGATCAGTTCCGAAAGCTCGGCAATGTCCTGCCAGGTCAGCAGGATGCCTCCGGCGCGTGCCATGGCGACGAGGTGCATCGTATGGTTCGTCGATCCGCCGGTCGCATGCAGGCCGACCACACCGTTGACGACAGAGCGTTCGTCGATCATCTCGCCGGCCGGCGTGAACTCGTTGCCGAGCGCGGTGATGGCGAGCGCCCGCTTGGCAGCCTCGCGGGTCAAAGCTTCGCGCAGCGGCGTGCCGGGATTGATGAAGGAGGAGCCCGGCATATGGAAGCCCATGATCTCCATCAGCATCTGGTTGGAGTTGGCCGTGCCGTAGAAGGTGCAGGTGCCGGGGCCGTGATAGGACTTGGATTCGGCTTCCAGCAACTCCGCGCGGCCAACCTTGCCTTCGGCAAAGAGCTGGCGGACGCGCGACTTCTCGTCGTTCGGCAAGCCTGTGGTCATCGGTCCGGCCGGAACGAAGATCGCCGGCAGGTGGCCGAAGGAAAGGGCTGCGATGACGAGGCCGGGCACGATCTTGTCGCAGACGCCGAGGAAGAGCGCGGCGTCGAACATGTTGTGCGACAGGCCGACACCGGCGGCCATCGCGATCAGGTCGCGCGAAAAGAGCGAAAGCTCCATGCCGGGTTGGCCCTGGGTGACGCCGTCGCACATGGCCGGCACGCCACCGGCAACCTGGGCAATACCGCCGGCCTGCGCCGCCGCCTCGCGGATAATAGCAGGATAGGTCTCGAACGGCTGGTGGGCCGAGAGCATGTCATTATAGGCGGTGATGATGCCGAGATTAGGCACGCGGTCGCCCGCAAGCGCATCCTTCTCGGCGGGGGAACAGATGGCGAAGCCGTGAGCAAGGTTGGCGCAGCCGAGAACGGAGCGGTTGACGCCCTTTGAGGCGGCAGCGCGCAGGCGCTCCAGATAGCGCTCGCGGGTCGGCTTCGAGCGTTCGACAATGCGATTCGTAATCGCAGCAATACGTGCGTGAGCGGACATGGAAAATCCCTGCCTTGTTCTGGTTCGTCTGTATCTGTTCGCCGACTTCGGCGGCTGTGAGGCCCTGTCAGGGAGCCCAGTAGATCTCGACCGGGGAAGTAGCCCGGCGCAGAATGGCGCGGATAGGCATTTCTGCCTCTTTGCCGTCACCCTCTGCCTTGGCGAGAACGTCTTTTTTGCCTTCGCCCTCAATATGGAGAATGAGCAGTTTGGCATCTTCAAGAGCGGAGAAGGTGAAAGTGAGGCGTGGTTCGCCAGCCCCTTCCGCTTCCATGGTGATGATGCCGCGCGGCGTCTGGGCATCGAGCGCGACGCTCAGATTGCTGCCGCCGGGGAAGAATGAAGCCGTATGGCCATCGCCGCCCATGCCGAGGATCACAACGTCGAAGGGGATGCCGATCTCGGCGCTCTTTACCGTTGCAAGCTTTGCAGCCTCCTCGACGGAGTTCGCTGGCTGGTAAAGCGGCACGAAACGTGCCGCCTTCGCCTTGTTCTGAAGGAGATTGGCATCAACCAGCAGATGGTTCGAGCGCGGGTTGTCGGACGGCACGAAGCGTTCGTCGACAAGTGTGATCGTCACCTTGGCCCAGTCGATATCGTGCGCCGAAAGCGCCTGGAAGAAGGCTTTCGGCGTGGAACCGCCGGAAACGGCAATGCTTGCCGCCCCGCGGGCTGCGATGGCTGCCGAGAGGGCGCCGGAAACCTTGTCTGCAAGGTTGGTGGCGAGTTCTGCGGCGTTTGCGAAGGAATGCAGTGTCGATGCCATATCCTAAAACCTCGGACTAGATGTCGTCGTGCCAGGTGCGGCCGTCGCGTTCGATCAGCGCGATGGCCTGGCTCGGGCCCCAGGTGCCGGCCGTGTAGCCCTGCACCTGCTGACCGGTCGATTCCCAACCCTTGAGGATCGGGTCGACCCACTGCCATGCGGCTTCGACTTCGTCGCGGCGCATGAACAGCGTCTGGTTGGAACGGATGACGTCCATCAGCAAGCGCTCGTAGGCATCAGGGTTGCGGACGTTGAAGGCCTGGGCGAAGCTCATGTCGAGCGAGACATTGCGCAGACGCATGCCGCCCGGACCCGGATCCTTGATCATCAGCGACTGCTTGACGCCTTCATCCGGCTGCAGGCGGATGATCAACTGGTTCTGGCTGATGCGGCCGGCGGCCTGGTCGAAGACCGAGTGCGGGATCGGCTTGAAGGTGATGACGATTTCCGAAACGCGGCCGGCCAGACGCTTGCCGGTTCTGATATAGAAGGGAACGCCTGCCCAGCGCCAGTTGTTGATCTCAGCCTTGATGGCGACGAAGGTCTCCGTGTTGGAAACGCCGCCTTCAAGCTCCTCCAGATAGCCCTTGACCGGGCCGCTGCCGGAAGCGCCGGCGCGGTACTGGCCGCGAACCGTCGCCTGCTCGACGTTGGAGGCGTTGATCGGTTTAAGCGCGCGCAGCACTTTCAGCTTTTCGTCGCGCACGGCTTCCGAATCCATGGAGGAGGGGACTTCCATCGCAGTCAGGCAGAGCAACTGCAGGATGTGATTCTGCACCATGTCGCGCAGCGCGCCCGCTGTGTCATAGTATCCGGCGCGGCCTTCGAGGCCGACGGACTCGGCAACGGTGATCTGCACGTGGTCGATGTAGTTGGCATTCCACAGCGGCTCATAGAGCGCATTGGCAAAGCGCAGCGCCATCAGGTTCTGCACTGTCTCCTTGCCGAGATAGTGGTCGATGCGGAAGATCTGCTCTTCCTTGAAGACGCGGCCGATATTGTCGTTGAGCTGCAAGGCCGAAGCAAGGTCGCGACCGATCGGCTTTTCGACGACGATACGGGTCGACTTGGTGATCAGCTTGTGTTCGTAGATCTTCTGCGCGATGTCGCCGAAGATGCCCGGAGCGACAGCGAGATAGAAGGCGCGAACGCGTTCCTTGCCCTCATCGAGCAGCTTCTTGAGATGATCCCAGCCGGTGTCGGTGCGGGCGTCGACGGAAACGTAGAAGAGACGGGCACAGAACTTTTCGACTTCCGCCTCGTCATATTCGCCTTTCTTCAGGTGCTCCTTGAGCGCGTCCTTGGCGAACTTGCGGTATTCCTCATGCGAAAGCGGGCTGCGCGAAGCGCCGATGACACGGGTCGGTTCGGAGAACTGGCCCTCGATCTGGCGGTGGTAAAGCGCGGGCAGAAGCTTGCGCTCTGCAAGGTCGCCGCTGCCGCCGAAGACGACATAATCAAAAGGCTCAACGGGGATGATCTGGCTGCTCATGAGCTTGTCTCTCAATCAGGCTTGGTTGGTGGCCGTTTTAATCTAATCGATTTAAAAAAGCCAGTGTGCGGTGCAATGAATCTGTCGGACATCGGTTTTAGAGCGAATCGTCCGGAGAGGAAATCCGCAATCGAACTAAAACTTGTCGCGGAGGGCGAACCACGACAAGGCAAGGAAAAGCAGAGGCGTCCGCATGCGTGCGCCGCCCGGAAATGCGGGGATATCGAGCGCCTTGAAGAGATCGAGATCGGCCGATTTGCCCAACACCATTTCTGCGTAAAGCTTGCCACAGTAATTTGACAGCATGACGCCATGGCCGGAATAACCGCCGATTGAGGTAACACCCGGCATGACCTCCCGCACGAAAGGTTCGCGCGGCATGGTGATGCCGACCGAACCGCCCCAGGCATGGGTGATCTCAATATCCTTCAGCGCCGGATAGATCTCGGCGATCTGCCGGCGAATATGCTCGGAAATGTCGCGCGGATTGTCAGCCGTATAAGCTTCGCGCCCGCCGAAAAGCAGCCGCCCATCCTTTGATTTTCGGAAATACCGCACGACGAAACGCGAATCGGCCACCGCCTCGCCACCAGGTATCACATCAGGAAACCGGTCGAGCGGAACGGTCGCGCCGATGAAGGAGCGGATCGGCATCACATGGCTTTCCGTCACCGGCTCCAGATCGCCGATATGCCCATCGCAGGCAATCAGCACCCGGTTGGCGGTAATCGTGCCGCGTTCGGTCTCGATCGTGATCCGGCCGCCGGCCTGGCTGATCGATGTCGCCCTGGTCATTTCGAAAATATCTGCGCCCGCATTGGCCGCTACCCGGCCGAGGCCTATGAGCAGCTTCAATGGATGTATATGGCCGGTGCCGATATCGCGGACGCCGCAATAGAAGCGCTTGGAGCCGAGCCGCTCCTGCGTCTCCTCGCGGTCCATGAAACGGATATGCGGATAGTCGTAGCGAAAGGCCGCGATCTCTGCATTCTCGTAGTATTCCCGCTTGTAGCTTTCCTTATGCGCGACATTGAGCTGGCCGGGCACGTATTCCATATCGATCTGGTGCTCGGTCGCAAAATCCATCAGATGCCGCTTGGCATCCTCGGCAAGATCGAAGAGCGCCTTCGAGCGCTCGTAGCCGATCTTCTTTTCGAGCTCCTCCGGCCACCAGCGCTGGCCGGTGCCGAGCTGCCCGCCATTGCGTCCGGAGGCGCCGTCGCCGAGCCTCACGGCCTCGATCAGCGTGACCGAGACGCCGGCTTTGGCGAGATTATAGGCGGCCTGCAGACCTGTATAACCGCCGCCGATGATGGCGACATCACACTGCCTGGAGCCGTCGAGCGCCGGATAATCAGGGCGCTCGCCGGCTGTTGCCTGATACCAGGATAGGCCGGGTGCGATGGGGCTTTGCCATATCTTCTCAGTCATCGCGCCCCCTTATAC
>NZ_JBFUBG010000124.1:0-13926 GCF_056405875.1 Rhizobium sp. P1_E6
CGATCTTTTCGACTTGCCGTTCTTGCATGGGTGCAGTGCAACATAAGCAATAGTAAGTGGTTCGTAGTCGGCGTACAGATAACCGCATCGAAGCGATGCATCTCCTCCCGCAGAGCTTCGAGTTTCAGACGGCCCACTCCTCCTCCCAGGGTCGTCTGTATGAACAGCGGCACTCCTCCTCCCAGTCGCTGTTCAATTCTTTTCGAAAGCCTGCCGCACCTCCTCCCGCGGCAGGCCTTTTCGTTTTGGGCTATTCTCCCGAAGGTCAAGATTGAGTTGCAGTCGACATACGCTGCCTTCGAGGTTCGCGTCCGTCAGCAAAAGAGCGAGGGGCGCTCTAGTTGAGCAAATTTGCAGGAGGTTGTTCTCCTTCAGCGGGTTCTGAAAGAAGCTCGCAAATTTGCATCCAAGCACGCCCGCTATCTTTCCCAGGGAGCCAATCCCGAGGTTGCTTCYGTTCGATCTGAGAGATCGAGACCCTCTCTAAGTTAGCTTCCAGTGCAAGACGCTCCTGTGAGAGGCGGCGCGACCCCAACTTACGCGCATTCCAAGTGACCTGGGCTTCTGCCTACCGCTGCCCCCATAGGCAGCGGCGAGATTGGAACGGTTCGTGCAAAGTATGCAAGAGCCGCGCGCTGTGGTCTCTCTGATCAGGCTGTGGTCATGACGTCTGTCATAAGCCTGATAGTCTCGTCTGGATATCGTTTGTAAGCAGGCCCGCATAGGGGTAGAGCGCTGGCGAGCCGCCGCAATGAATGAAGAGGACGTGTGAGCCTTTTGCGATCGAGCCGTTCTCGACGCATCCGATGATGCCGGCGACAGCCTTGCCGGTATAAACTGGGTCGAGCAGCATGCCCTCGCGGTTACCGGCGAGCTTGATCGCCGCGTTGCCGGCTTCCGACGGGATGGAATAACCAGGGCCGATATAGTCGTTCTCGATGCGGATTTTGTCAGCGGTCCAGCGCTTGTCGAAGCCCAGCAGTTCGGCGCCAGCGTTGGCCATGACGGCGATACGCTCGCTGAAGGGAACGGCGCTGCCGGTGACCGCAATGCCGACGACTTCGGCCTTTGGCATGAACATGGCGCAGCCGATATGCAGGCCGGCCAGCGTGCCGCCCGAGCCGACGGGGGCGACGATATAGTCCGGCGCCGGGGTGCCGGCGGCGCGATACTGTTCGGCAAGTTCCTTGACCGCATTGACATAACCCATCGCGCCAAGCGCAGAGGCGCCGCCGAGCGGAATGATATAGGCCTTTTCGCTGCGCGCCTCGGCCTGGTCGGCGTGGTACTTCATGCGCGGATTGATCTCGGTGAAATAGGCATCCGGATCCAGGAAGTCGATTTCGGCGCCGAACAGATGGTCGAGAAGCAGGTTGCCCTGGTAGAGATCCGGGCGGTTGCCGCGCAGAACGAGGATCGGCTTCATGCCGTATTTGCGGGCGGCCGCGGCCGTCATGCGGGCATGGTTGGACTGGTGGCCACCGGTCGTGATCAGCACCTTGATGCCCTGCGAGACCGCATCAGCCATCAGATATTCCAGCTTGCGGACCTTGTTGCCGCCACCGCCGAAGCCGGTGAAGTCGTCACGCTTGACCGACAGGGAGATCCCCAGCTCGGCGCTGAGGCGCTCCAGTTTCTCGATCGGGGTCGGCAGGAAGCCAAGGGAAAGGCGGGGGATCTCTTCAAGCTTCATGAATTCGCTTCTTCCATTCTCACCCGCAGAAATCCCGCGGGCGATTTACTGACATCGATATATCATATATCCTGTATCCACGGTGGCAAGGCGCTTTTATTTGTGGCATGCAACATGGGCAGGCGGTGAGGGTGTCACCGCTCCGGAGTTCGAAAGGATCGGCGCATGGCAGAGACAGTGATCAGCGTTTCCAGCCTGAAGACCTCTTTTCGCCGGAAGGGTCTGTGGCTGCCGGTGGTGCGTGACGTCTCGTTCGACGTCGCCGCCGGTGAGACGGTGGCGCTGGTCGGTGAATCCGGCTCCGGCAAGAGCGTGACCGCCATGTCGATCATGCAGCTCTATGAGCGGCATGCCTGCCGCATCGAAGGTTCCGTCAGGCTGGAAGGCCAGGAACTGCTCGGCCTGCCGGAACGGAACATGCGCGACATCAGAGGCAATCGCATCGCGATGATCTTCCAGGAGCCGATGACGAGCCTCAATCCGTCACTGAGGATCGGGGACCAGATTTCCGAAGTGCTGGTAGCCCATCGTGGCCTCTCCTTCTCGAATGCGGCGAAGGAAGCGCTCGGCCTGATGGAAAAGGTGCGCATTCCCTCCGCCGCCAGGCGCATGCAGGAATATCCGCACCAGCTTTCCGGCGGCATGCGTCAGCGCATCATGATCGCGATGGCACTTGCCTGCCGTCCCAAACTGCTGATCGCCGACGAACCGACGACGGCGCTCGATGTGACGATCCAGGCGCAGATTCTTGAACTCATCAAGCTCCTGCAGGAGGAAGAGGACATGGGCGTGCTCTTCATCACCCATGACATGGGCGTGGTCGCGGAAATCGCCGACCGCACCATTGTCATGTACAAGGGCGAGGCGATCGAACGCGGCCAGACGGAAAACATCTTCGCCGAGCCCCAGCGCGCCTATACCAAGGCACTGCTCTCTGCCGTACCGAAGCTCGGGTCCATGAACGGCGCCTCCGGCCCGGCGCGCTTTCCGCTGATCGACGTGGAAAGCGGCGCTCCGGTCGAGATGCCGCCGGTCGAGGATACCGTTTCGGCAAAGCCGGTGCCGCTGATGCAGGTCCGCGATCTCGTGGCACGGTTTGACATTGGCGGCGGTTTCCTGGGTTCCACCTCCGGCCGGGTGCATGCCGTCGAAAACATCTCCTTTGACCTGAAGGCCGGCGAGACGCTGGCGCTGGTCGGCGAAAGCGGCTGCGGCAAGTCGACCACCGGCCGCACGATCATGCGGCTGCTCGATGCCAATTCCGGCTCGGTCAAGCTCGATGGCAGGGAGATCCTCGGCCTCACCGGCCGGGAAATGCGCGACATGCGCCGGCATATCCAGATGATATTCCAGGACCCGTTCGCCAGCCTCAATCCGCGTATCGAAGTGGGTGACGCGATCGCCGAACCGCTGCTGGCGCATGGCATCGCATCGGGCAGGCGCGACGCGCGTGAGCGGGTTGCCGACCTGATGGTCAAGGTCGGGCTGCAGCCGGACATGGCTTCCCGCTTCCCGCACGAATTCTCCGGCGGCCAGCGGCAGCGCCTCTGCATCGCCCGGGCGCTCGCAATGGCGCCGCAGATCATCGTCGCCGACGAAGCGGTCTCCGCACTCGACGTGTCGATCAAGGCGCAGGTCATCAACCTGATGCTCGACCTGCAGGAAAACCTCGGCCTCGCCTATCTCTTCATCTCCCACGACATGGCCGTGGTGGAGCGGATGAGCCATCGGGTGGCGGTCATGTATCTCGGCGAGATCGTCGAGATCGGCCCGCGCCGGGCGATCTTCGAGAACCCGCAGCATCCCTACACAAAACGACTTCTGGCCGCCGTACCGATCCCGGACCCGACGCGGCGCGGCATCCGCCGCGGGCTGAGCAACGATGAGATCAAGAGCCCTGTCCGGCCGCTCTCCTACGCGCCGCCGAAGCGCGATCATATCGAGGTCTCGCCGGGGCACCGGGTACWGGCCTGGGGCGACGAGTGGGGCACCGCGGCGTAAATTCTCCGGGCGGAGGATTTGACGCGATAACGGCCGCAGAACTGGTTGAAACCATCAGGGTCCAGGACTGGCCTCAAGCTAGCCTCAGACCTCCTCGGCCTGGCCGATCTCGATCGGCAGCGCCGCATTGCCGGCCCATTCGTGCCAGGAACCGGTATAGATCTTCACCTTGTCGTAGCCGGCGAGCCTGAGGCCATAAAGCGCCGTGGCGGCGCGGGCGCCACGATGACAATAGGTGATGACCTCGCGTTCCGGCGAAAGCCCCGCTGCTTTGGCAATCGCACGGATCTCGGCGGCGGAACGGTATCTGCCGTCCTGCAATAGATCCTCGTAGAAGGCGAAATGCGAATGCGGGATGCGGCCGGGCCTGGCGCAGCAGGGATGGACGAAAGTGCCTTCGAACTCGGTGCGGCGGCGCGTGTCGAAGACGTCGGCGCCATCGGCCTCATGGGCCAGGACCTGCTCCGTGGACGCGACGAGCTCGCGGCGGAACGGTATAGCCGATGGTTTGGCCTGGCGGATCGCATCCGCAGCGCCGGTTCCCGGCGCGGTCTCGCCGCCGGCGGCTTTCCAGGCCTGGATGCCGCCGTCGAGGATCAGCCCACCTTCCAGACCGACGAGTTCGTGGAACCAGAGGCCACGCGGCGAGATCATGCCGGTCTGTTCTTCGAAGAACACCGGGAAGCAGTTCTTGCCGAGGCCGAGCCGTTCGAAAGCGCCGCGCCCGCCGGCGGCCATGCCGGCAATACCGGCTTCGTCGCTCTCGGGTATGAAGTAGTCGTAGACGTTGAGGCTCACTGCCCCCGGCAGCGTCTCCTCGCGCCAGTCCGCCTCCGGGCGGACGTCCACCGGCACGAGTTTTCCTTGCGGCAATTGCGACATGAGTTCCGCGGCAGTGATGATCATGGCCGGATCCTTTCAGGGAATGCGTATCAGACGGAAGGCAGCACGGCGCCTATATTCAAGTCGGCCGCACGGTGCAGCAGGCGGGCGGCGAAGGCGATGTCGAAGACGTTGAGGCCGAAGCTGGAAAAATAGAGCGACGCGCCGGCAGATGGTTGCCAGCCGTCCAGAAGGATAGCTGGCAGATCTGCTGCCACGCTGTGGGGGCTGAACTCCCCCGCGCGATACATTTGAAACAGGCTCTTGGCGCTCTTCTCGGCAAAGTCGCCCCAGAGATCGACGGCGACGATATCCGTCGCCGCGATCGTTTCGAACAGAACCTCATGGAAGCCGATCTGCATGATCAGCCGGCCGGGCCGGACTGCCGACGCACCGATGAAGGGGGTTGGCGCCGAGGTGCAGGAGATCACAACGTCAGCCTCGCCCAGCGCCTCGTCGAGATCGTCATGTGCGAGGATACGCGTGGCACCCGGTGTCACCTGATCCAGCAACCGGTCGAGATGGGCTTTCGTGCGGTTCCAGAGATGGATCTCCCGGAGGAAAGGGTACAGCTGCAGCAGCATGTCCAGATGGGTTTCGGCATGGGCGCCGGCGCCGAGCAGTGTGACGGACGTTATCCCGCCCGGTTTCAGCGCCCGCATGGCGATGGCGGAAACGGCTGCCGTGCGCATGCGGGTCAGAAGCGCGCTTTCGACGCTGCCGACCGGCGCGCCGTCCGAGAGCCGGTTTATGATCGTAGTGCTGCTGATGCTCGGCAGGTCGCCTGTCGGCTCTGCTCGATGGACCGTCCATTTCAGGCCGGCTGCATCGTAGCGGCCACCGACGAAGGCCGGCAGGCTATAGGCCTTGTTGCGGGGATCGGCGCCAAGCGGCATGACACTTTCGGCAACCATGCCCGCCTGTCCGTCGCGCAGGAGCCTGATCGTTGCCTCGACGTCCTCGACGGCTGCCGCCCAGTCCAGGGCGCCGGCCTTGATCGCGTCCGCGCGGGAAAGGTGGAGGATGGTATTCACGGCGTAGTCTCCTCGGCTTCGTCGGCAACCAGATCGAGCCACAAGGCGATAGAGTCGATGAAGCGGCGGAAGCCCTCGAGTGTCATGAACTCATCGATGCCATGGGCATTGCCGCCACGGCCAGCACCGGCCAGCAGGAAAGATTTCGCATGGCGGGCAAAGGCGTAGGCCGGTGCTGCGCCGATTGCCCAGGGCCAGATCTGCGGGCGTGCAAACGCCGTCTTTTCGTAACTCTTCAGAAGCGGCCCGACACCTCGCGCATCGGCCGCGAAGCGGGAACCGGGATAGCTGTCGGCGACCGTCAGGACCGCGCCGGGGACCGCGTCGATTATCTCCCGATACCGGGCAAGAAAATCGGCGGGGTCGAGAGACGGTGGGGCACGGAGCTCGAAACTGGCTCGGGCACCGTAAGGTATGACGCCGTCGGAGCCCAGAGGCATGCTTTCAAGGCTGGAAATATTGAGGGAAGCGGTCGAAAGGACGTGCTCGAGCAAGGTGCGGCCATCGCCTTCCAGCGCGAAGCTTTCCGTTCTGCGGAAGCGCAGCTCGCCCGCAGGATCGAAGGTCGAGGCCAGTATCGCGACGACAGCCATCGCCTCCTCGTCTATCACGATCCTTGCAAGTTCGCCGGTCGGCGGCTTGCCGATCAGCGAAAGCACCTCGATCAATCGGCTGGCGGGATTGGCGATCCAGGGCGCGTTGCTGGAGTGGATTGCAGCCTTCGGCCCGCCCCAGGCACCGGATTCCACCTTTATTTCGCCCTTTGCGATGCCGGAGAAGCCGAGATAGATGCGCGGCGCTCCACCGCCATATTCGCAGAAGGACGGAAAGATTGCCGACACGCTCGGCCTTATCGGGCAGGCGGTGTCGGCGAGATAGTCACGCATCGCGCCGCTGCCGCTTTCCTCTTCGCCATCAACAAGGATTTCGACATTGACCCGAAGTTTTCCCGCATCGGCCAGCGCCTTGACGGCCAGAAGCATGCCGGCGAGCGGACCCTTGTTGTTCTCGGCCCCGCGGGCGACGAAGCTCTCACCGATGCCGGGCAGATCGACGATGCCGCCGCTGAACGGATCGACCGACCAGCCTGCCGGCGTCGCCGGCATCACGTCATACATGTTGTAGAGAATGACCGAGGCCTTGGCGCCGACATCGACGCGGGCGTGGATCACCGGCGGTCGGTTCCCCGACGGGTTGGAGCAGATGATCTCGGCGCCGAGCTGGTGCTGCAGCCAGCAGCGGATTTCGTCGGCCTGGGCGCGCAGTGCCCTGTCGTCGCCCTTGACCGAAGGGATGGCGCACCAGTCCTGCGTCAGTTGCAGCGCCTCGTCGACAGTCCAGTCGTCGATCATAGCCTTATCCTCGGGTTAAGCCAGACATAGGTGAGGTCGACCAGGAAGTTGACGACCACGAAGACGGCAGCGGCAAACAGCACGACGGCCTGCACGACGGGAAAGTCGCGGTTCTGGATGGCTTCGACGGCAAGCCGTCCGATGCCAGGCCAGGCGAAAATGATCTCGGTGATCAGAGCGCCGCCGAGCAGCGAGGCGAAATACATACCCTGAACAGTGATAACAGGGATCAGCGCGTTGCGCAGCGCATGGTGGACGATGATGCGCCAGGAGGAGATGCCCTTGGCGCGGGCGGTGCGAATGTAGTTCTCGCCCAGCACTTCGATGAGGCTGGCGCGCACGAGCCGGGTGATGGCACTCAGATAATAGGCGCCGAGCGCGATCGATGGCATGATCAACTGGGCGGCGCTGCCGATGCCGCTCGACGGCAGCCAGCGAAGCTTTAGCGAAAAGAAGATGATCAGCAGCAGTGCCAGCCAGAAGACCGGGATCGCTTGGCCGAGCAGCGAAATGATGCGGATTGCGAAATCGATGGCGCTGTTCTTGCGGATGGCAGCGATGGTTCCGAGCAGGAAGCCGAGCAGCGAACTCCAGACGAGAGCCACGCAGGCAAGCAACGCGGTGGCCGGCAGGCGTTCGATAAGGAGATCGAGCGCCGGGCGATGAAAGCGCAGCGAGCTGCCCAGCTCTCCCGTCACGGCACTTGCAAGGAAGCGACCATACTGGACCCAAATCGGATCGTTGAAGCCCATCGCCTGGCGGAAGGCCTCGATTTCTTCACGCGACGCGTCCGGCGACATCATCAGCGCAGCCGGATCGCCGGTGAGGAACAAGGCAAAGAAGACGATCGCCGAGACGCCGAACATGACGACGATGCCCTGAAGCACTCGTCCGGTGATGAAACTCAAGGTCTTCATGGTCTTCAAGCGTTCCTGCTGTCGGCACGTCGCACGAGCCAGTCGCCAATAAGATTGCAGCCGACCACCAATGCGCCAATGACGAGGCCCGGATAAAGCACCAGCCAATTGGCAAGCAGGATATAGGAGCGGCCTTCGCCGATCAGGTTGCCGAGGGTCGGGGTGGGTGGCTGCACGCCAAGGCCGAGAAAGCCGACGGAGGCTTCCAGGATGACCAACCTCGGCAGGTCGAGCGTCATCAGCACCGTCTGCGGCCCGACGATGTTCGGCAGCACATGGCGGAAGATGATGACCATGTCGGACAGGCCGATCGATCGCGAGGCATCGATATATTCCAGCTCGCGGATTTCCAGCGTCTTGGCGCGGGCGACGCGGGCGAAGACCGCCCAGCCGGTGACGCCAAGCACGACGACGAGATTGCCCATGCTCGGGCCGATCACCGCAACGATCAACAGGATGAGAAGAATGAAGGGAATGGCGAGCTGCACGTCGACAGCGCGCATGATGATGATGTCGAACCAGCCGCGATAATAACCGGCGATCATGCCGAGCGTCGTGCCGAGCACGACGGAGATCACCGATGCAGCGACGACGATCGATAGAGAGATGGCTGTACCGAGGCCGAGCCGGGCGAGAAGGTCTCGCCCGAGCTGGTCGGTTCCGAGCGGATGGAATTGCCCGCCGATAACCGAAAGTGGCGGCTTGAATGTCGCAGTCAAGGTTCCCCGTACTGCGTCGACCGGCCAGAGGAGCGGCACGAAGACGCAGAGCACCAGAACCGCGACCAGAAGGAACGTTGCGAACAGGGCATCCGCATTGTTCCGGACATTCCAGAACCGTGTCATGCTTGACTTACTGCTTCCTGATGTCGAAGACTGGGATACGGGCATCGGGGCGCCCTTCGAAGGTAACCGACTTCGCCTTACCGTACAGCGCGTCTTCTTGGTAAAGCGGGATCACCGGAGCCTGTTCGGCAGCGAGATCCTGGATCTGGGCCAAGACCGCTTCACGTTTGGCAGGATCGACGATCGAGCGGCTTTCGTCGAGCAACTTGTCGAGTTCCRGAATGGACGCCGTGGAATAGGGTTCACCCGTCTTGAAGATGGCGTAAACGGCCGCATCGGCATCCAGCGTCTGGGTCGAGCCCCAGCCCAGCATGAAGATCGGCCCCTTGCGCGGAACCTGCTGGACATAGACGGACCAGTCGAGGACTTCCTGTTCGACCTTGACGCCGATATCGCCGAACTGCTGGGCGATCGCCTGGGCGACTTCGCCGTCCTTCATGTAACGGTGAGTAGACTGCATCTTGATCGAGAAGCCGTTCGGGAAGCCAGCTTCGGCCAGCAGGGCCTTCGCCTTCTTCGGGTCATAGGGGGTCACTGGCAGATCTTTGTAGCCGAAGTCGGCCGCACCCACCTGCGTGCCGCGGGGCGATGCCATGCCCTGCAGGATGTTGGTGACGATCGATTGGCGGTCGATTGCGGCGTTCAGCGCCTGGCGGACCTTGACGTTGTCGAGCGGCTTTTCGCTCATCACGAGGCCGAGATAGATGGTCAGGCCGCCGTTCTTGACCTGCACGAGGTCGGCGTCCGGGCTTTCCTTGATTATCGGTGCGATATCGACAGGGACGTTTTCGATCAGGTCGACTTCACCGGTGAGCAGCGCGGTGATACGGGCAGTCCCATCAGGGATGGCGCGCCAGGTGACCTTGTCGATCGACGGTGCGCCACGCCAGTAATCCTTGTTGGCTTCCAGAATGACGTGCTGGTCGGGAACGAACTCGACGAACTTGTACGGGCCAGTGCCGACCGGCTTGCGGGCGAAGACGTCGTTTCCGACTTCCTTCACGTATTTCGGCGGCACGATATAGGCCGGATAGCGGCTCATTCGGGTCGGCAGAAGCGGATCCGCGCTCTTGGTCTTGATGCGAACGGTTAGCGGATCGACCACCGAGACGCTGTCGATCGTCCGGATATAGGAAACCGTGGGAGACTTGGCATTCGGATCGAGAACGCGGTCGAGGGTGAATTTCACGGCTTCGGCATCGAAGTCCTCGCCGTTGTGGAACTTAACGCCCTCGCGCAGCTTGAACTCCCAGGTCGTGTCGTCGATCGCCTTCCAGGAGGTCGCAAGCCCCGGGACGAGCTTCATATCCTTGTCGCGCATGACCAGCGTATCGAAGATGTTGTCGACGATCGTCGCGCTTTCCCGCAGGAAACCGGGGTCCATCGCCGTGGTGGAGGCGCCGCGTCCGACGACGAGATCGGCAGCGGCAGCGATTGCCGTGGTCAGGGGCAGCAGCATGGACGCCGCAAGTGCGAGGGCAGCAAGTCTTTTCATGGGGCCTTCACTTCCTTTGGAGTTCGTATTCATATCCGATTTCAGCCCCAGGCTTCCTACAGGGAAGGGCTGTTGATAGGTGAACGATATATGATATATCCTATCTGGACAAGATATAGGCAGTTTCGAATCCGTGGTAAAAAACGGGCAAATTTTCTACCTGCGAGGATGATGTGAGTACGGCTTTGTTCAATGTGGCTCCGCGAAAGAGCCTTGTGACACATGTCGAGGATGAGATCCGCATGGCTCTTATCGAAGGTCGGCTGGAGCCGGGGACACGGCTTGTCACAAAGGACCTGGCCGACTCGCTCGGAATGAGCATTACGCCGGTGCGTGAAGCGCTGGTGCGTTTCGCAGCCTCCGGCGTGCTGACGGCGGAACCTGCGCAATCATTTCGGGTGCCGACGATGACAGTGGCGCAATATCGCGAGATTTCCGAGATCCGCAAATCGGTCGAGGGCCTTGCTGCATTCAAGGCTGCAAGCCAGATCAGCGGCAAAGAGATTGCGCAGATGCGGGTTCTTCTAAAAAAATACCTGGCAGCGAAGACGGCGAAGGACCAGCATCTGGCCCTTGCCCTGAACAAGGAATTTCGCTTCGTACTTTATGCCTCGGCTCGCATGCCGACCCTTCTGGGTGTCATCGAAATGCTTTGGCTGAAGGCGGGCCCCGGCTTTAATTATCTCTATCCGGAAGCCCAGTCCGCTTCCGACGATCATCACAATTATGACGATCTGATGCAGGCTCTGCAGGAGAAGAGCGCAGAGGCGGCCCGCGCCGCGATCGAACATGCGATCTCCGACGGTGCGCGGATCGTCATAGAAGCATTGAGGCAGCGCGAAGCGCCATTAGCGGCGGCGAGATGATGGACCACGCAAAAAGCTCCAACATCAAGATCCGTACTGCTGCCCACTGGGGCGTCTACGAGATCACGCCCGAAGTCACCGGCGGGGTGTCGATCCGCGGTGCGGCGGAGGATGCCGATCCGTCTCCGATTGGCCTCCATATGGCATCAGAAACGCTGAAGTCGGTGCGGATTGCAAAGCCTTCGATCCGCAAAAGCTGGTTGCAAAGTGGACCGGGCGCCAACCCGCATTTGCGCGGCCGCGAACCTTTCGTCGAGGTGGAATGGGACGAGGCGCTCGATCTTCTGGCGCGCGAATTTCAGCGTATACGCGAAAATTTCGGCAATGAGGCTATCTTCGGAGGCTCTTATGGCTGGGCCAGCGCCGGTCGGTTTCACCACGCGCAAAGCCACGTGCACCGTTTCCTCAACCTGTTCGGCGGTTATGTCGGCAGCGTCGACAATTATAGTCTGGCGGCCGGGCGGGTAATCCTGCCGCACGCGATCGCATCGACCGAGATCCTTCTCGACCAACACACGTCATTCGACGTGATGGCGCAGCATACCGAGCTGTTCCTCACCTTCGGCGGCGTGCCGGTGAAGAATGCCCAGATGTCTGCCGGGGGCGCCGGGCGCCATCGCGTGACGGCCGGCATGAAGGCGATGAAAATGGCTGGTACGCGCTTTGTCAATGTCAGCCCGGTGTCTGATAACATGCCGGTTGACAGCGAATGGCTGGCTATCCGCCCGAACACGGACGTGGCGCTGATGCTGGCGCTTGCCTATGTGCTGGATGCCGAGAAACTTGCCGATTTCTCGTTCCTGCAAAGCCATTGCGTCGGCTATGATCGTTTCAGGCCCTATCTCCTCGGCGAGAACGACGGCATTGCCAAGTCCCCGGAATGGGCATCCGTAATCTGCGGTATCGATGCCCGACGGATCACCTCGCTGGCGAGGGAAATGGCGACGAGCCGGACGATGATCAACGTCTCATGGTCGCTGCAGCGCGCCGTGCATGGCGAACAGCCATTCTGGATGACGGTGACCTTGGCGGCCATGCTGGGCCAGATCGGCCTGCCCGGCGGCGGTTTTGGCGTTGGCTACGGCGCCTTGAATTCCGTAGGCCACGACAATCCCCGCTTCAAGTTCGGTGCTTTTCCGCAGGGGCGGAACCCGGTTTCCATTTTCATTCCGGTCGCGCGCATCACCGACATGCTGCTCAAGCCCGGTGACGGCTTCACCTATAATGGCAAGGCTTTTGTCTATCCCGATATCCGGCTGGTCTATTGGGCAGGCGGTAATCCGTTCCATCATCATCAGGATCTCAATCGCCTCTTGCAGGCTTGGCAGAAGCCCGAGACCATCGTCGTCAACGAACCCTACTGGACGCCGACGGCGAAGCTTGCCGACATTGTGCTGCCTGTTACCACTCCGCTGGAACGCAACGATATCGCATCCTCCGGCGGCGAAGACCTGATCGTTGCGATGAAAAAGGTCCAGGAGCCTTTCGGACAGGCACGCAATGATTTCGATATTTTCGACGATCTTTCCAAGCGGCTCGGCATCGACTACTCGGAAGGTCTCGATGAAAGCGGATGGATGAAGCGCATCTATGCACTGGGCCGCGACAACGCCGCCGCAAGGAGCATCGATTTGCCCGAGTTCAGCGATTTTTGGGAGACCGGCCTCGTCGATCTTGCGCCGCAGGCGAAGCCGGTCGTGATGTTGGAGGCCTTCCGCCACGCGCCGGACGACAATCCCGTCCCGACCCCCTCCGGCCGTATCGAGATTTTTTCTGAAACCGTTGACAGCTTTGCACTTGAAGATTGCCCTGGTCACCCGACCTGGTTCGAGCCACCGGAATGGCTGGGTGCGGCTTCGCGGGGCGACCAGGAACTGCACATGATTTCGGATCAGCCCGTGCGCCGACTACACAGCCAGTTGGACGCCAGCCCGCACAGCAAAGCAGGCAAGATCAAGGGCCGTGAGCCGATCTTCATGAATTCGGAGGACGCGCAGGCCCGAGGAATTATCGGAGGTGATCTCGTCGAGATCCACAATAAGCGCGGGCGGGTAATCTCTGGTGTGGTGATTTCTGACGCGATCATGCCAGGTGTTGTGAGGCTGTCGACAGGCGCATGGTTCGACATGGATCACGAGCGCGATCTGGAGCGGCACGGCAATCCCAATGCCTTGACCCTGGATACACCGTCATCATCACTATCACAGGGTTGCAGCGCGCAAACCTGCCTTGTTCAAGTTAGAAAGATTGACGTTGAACATGCCGGAGTCGTCGAGGCGTTTGCTCAGCCTCATTTCGAAGCGAGATGAAATGCAAGCACTCGTGAACACGATCCCCCAGGTCGCGGCCACATTCGCATGGGCCGCCATCGTCCCGGTTCTTCAGGACTTGGATCTGGAAAGATGTGGTCGCCTGAACAGGGTTAGGACGTGACATTGTTTCTCCCACAGCTCGCCCGGACGAGAAATTCATATGGCACGAGCTGAGGCCCAGAGACTTCGTGATCGTCGCTCATCTGGCGCAGCAGCGTTTGTGCTCCCAGGAATCCGAGCCGCCGGCGTGGCACGGAAATCGTCGTCAACGCCGGACTGAAGGCTTCGCCAACCGGATGGTTGTCGAAGCCCATAAAGGCGACTTGGTCGGGCACCTTTATCCCGTGTTCCCTGGAGACCTGGATGGCGCCGAAGGCAAGCTCGTCGCTGGCGCACAGAATTGCATCGGGTAGATCACGTCTGCCGAGGATTGTGCGCATGGCATCACGCCCTGCCGCAATATCGAAGGAGCAGAGATGTTGCACGTCGGCGCGTTCTCCGAGGCCCGCCTGCTGCATCGCCATTCGAT
>NZ_JBFUBG010000125.1:0-13579 GCF_056405875.1 Rhizobium sp. P1_E6
GGACAATCATGATTTCCTGCACAAGTTCCTCGGCCTCGCCTGATGTCATCTTCTGGCGCATCAGCCACGATTTGAGGCGCGGTGCGAAATAGTCGAAGAGTACAGAGAATGCGGATTCGTCGCGCTCATCTGCAACGGCCTTTGCGAGGGCAGCGAAACGCTGTTTTTCCTCGGCATCCATCCCTCTCACGAACTCCCTGCGGTCAAGATTTCGGTCTGAATTTCCTTATCTTAACGACCTACAACGGATTTTAGAAAGGTCAAACTCTTGCCTGAATCTTTGTGTCTTAAATTCTCCCGAACGGATGGGCTGGGCCATCACGACAGCGCACGGTCACACGCGCCGCTGCCGGTTCGCAAAGTTAACAGTCGGGCGAAAATGAAACAGGCAGGTACAATTCGCAGCCATTGTTGACCATTTGGTAACCTGAATTAAGTCAAAATAAAGCAGATCGTGATTATGCGCCGCCCGCAATGATCGCTTCGGGCCTTGAACCGCAAGAACCGGCAGGAATTCCATGTTAGTAAAAAGTATCGTATCCGCTTTCGCCCTCACAGTTGCTATGACCGGAGTGGCGGCAGCGCAGCAGGCGGCTCCGACCCGCATCCAGCAGTTCCAGGCATGGGGCGCTTATTCGTACAAATCCGGCAACGCTACCGTTTGCTACGTGCTATCGGTGCCGACCGCAAAGCAGCCGGCAAGCGTCGACCACGGTGACAACTTCTTCATCGTTTCCCAGCGTCCGGGCCAGAATATCTCCTACGAGCCGCAGGCGATGATGGGCTACACGGTGCAGGAGAACTCCAAGGTCAACGTGACGATCGATAACAAGACCTTCGTGATGTTTACCAAGGACAAGGCAGCCTGGGTCGAGAATGCCGCGCAGGAGCCGGCTCTCGTCGCCGCCATGAAGACCGGTCATTCGATGACCGTCAGCGCCACCTCGCGCAAGGGCACCGGCACATCCTACAGCTATTCCCTGTCCGGCATTTCTGCCGCGCTGAAGCAGATCGAAAGCTGCAAGTAAGCGCGTGTCATCGGGCAAAGTTTCGAAGGCCGGCCTTGCGCCGGCCTTCGCCGTTTCCATCTATAGTGACGATTCCATGTCTAGTGACGTGGGGCGAAAATGATGCTAAAGCGGCGCGCAACTGCGGAAGGATGGCGATTTATCGCCGCTCCGCCCATTCATTTCTGCAATCGTGCGTCAACGGCCCCGTAAGTCTTCCGGCTTTCCGGGATGGTTGCCATGTTGAGTTCGGGATTAGAAGATTATGTCCGTTATGGATGCGATGACCGTTGCCAAGCCCGCTGCGCGGGTACCTCTCGGCACTGAGCTTTCGCCCAAGCCCTCGCTGATCGGTCTGACGCGCGAGGAAATGAGTGCGGCGCTGCGCGAAAAGGGCGTGCYGGACAAGCAGATCAAGATGCGCGTCTCGCAGCTCTGGAACTGGATCTATGTGCGCGGCGTCTCCGACTTCGACCATATGACGAATGTCGCCAAGGACATGCGTGAGATGCTGAAGCAGCATTTCACCATTGCTCGGCCTGAAATCGTCGAAGAACAGATTTCCAATGACGGCACGCGCAAGTGGCTGCTGCGTTTTCCGCCGCGCGGCGCCGGCCGGCCGGTCGAGATCGAGGCCGTCTACATCCCTGAGGAAGGGCGCGGCACGCTCTGCATTTCCAGCCAGGTCGGCTGTACGCTGACCTGTTCCTTCTGTCACACCGGCACCCAGCGGCTGGTGCGCAACCTGACGGCAGAGGAAATTCTCTCCCAGCTTCTGTTGGCCCGCGATCGGCTGGGTGACTTCCCGGACCGCGACGTGCCCGTCGGCGCCATGGTGCCGTCGGAGGGACGCAAGGTCAGCAATATCGTGATGATGGGCATGGGCGAGCCGCTCTATAACTTCGATGCCGTCAAGCAGGCCCTGCTGATTGCCACGGATGGCGACGGCCTGTCGCTGTCCAGGCGCCGCGTGACGCTTTCCACTTCCGGCGTCGTGCCTGAGATCTTCCGAACCGGCGATGAAATCGGCGTCATGCTGGCGATCTCGCTGCATGCGGTGCGTGACGACCTGCGCGATATCCTCGTGCCGATCAACAAGAAGTATCCGTTGAAGGAACTGATTGACGCCTGCCGGAGCTATCCGGGGCTTTCGAATGCACGGCGCATCACCTTCGAATATGTGATGCTGAAGGACGTCAACGACAGCCTGGAAGACGCCAAGGGGCTCATTCAGCTTCTGAAGGGTGTACCGGCGAAGATCAACCTCATTCCCTTCAACCCGTGGCCGGGTACGAATTACCAGTGTTCGGACTGGGAGCAGATCGAGAAGTTTGCCGATTTCATCAATTCGGCGGGTTATGCTTCGCCGATCCGCACGCCGCGCGGCCGCGACATCCTCGCCGCCTGCGGCCAGCTGAAGTCGGAATCCGAACGCATGCGAAAGACGGAGCGCTTGGCCTTCGAAGCGATGATGATCGCCAACCACGGCGCCGACGACTGATCAGCAAGTTTGATCCTCGCTACAATTCTCCGCGATTGATTAAAGGGGACGCTTTTCTTAAAAGTGCTCTCAAAATCATCCTGGAGGACACTCATGCGTTCAATTCTTCTGGCTTTTGCCGCAACTCTGGCCCTGGCGCTGCCGGCGAAGGCCGATAATGTCACGGTTGCCGTAACCGCGATCGTCGAACATCCGGCGCTCGATGCCGTGCGCAAGGGCGTGCAGGACACGCTCGCCGCCGCCGGCTACAAGGAAGGCGAAAATCTCAAATTCGTCTTTGAGTCCGCGCAGGGAAATCCCGCAACGGCGGCGCAGATCGCCCGCCAGTTTGCAGGCGACGAACCCAATGTCATCGTGCCGATCTCCACGCCCTCGGCACAGGCCGTCGTTTCCTCGACACGTGATATCCCGGTCGTCTTCACAGCGGTCTCCGATCCGCTCGGCGCACAACTCGTCAAGAACATGGACAAGCCGGGCGGCAACGTAACCGGCCTTTCCGACATGTCGCCGGTCGGCGAGCATATCGCCCTCATCAAGGAAATCCTGCCGAACGTAAAAACGATCGGCTACCTCTACAATTCCGGCGAGGCGAACTCGGTTTCGCTGCTGGCGGCGCTGAAGGCTGAAGCCGAAAAGGCCGGCATCACGGTCATTGAATCGGCTGCGACGAAGTCCGCCGAAGTGCAGGGCGCTGCCCGTGCGCTCGTCGGCCGTGCCGATGCGATCTACGTCCCGACCGACAATACGATCATCTCGGCCCTCGAAGGTGCTGTCGCCGTTGCCGAGGAAAGCAAGCTGCCGCTCTTCACCGCCGATACGGATTCCGTTTCGCGCGGGTCGATTGCAGCACTCGGCTTCAACTATTACGATGTCGGCAAGCAGACCGGGGACATCGTCGTGCGGGTGCTGAAGGGTGAAAACCCCGGTGATATCGCGGTCAAGACTGCGGCCGGCAGCGACCTTGTGATCAACAAGTCTGCCGCGGGCAAGATGGGCGTCACACTGCCGGAAAGTGTTGTTTCGCGTGCCAACAAGGTCATCGAATAGGCAGCACTCATTTCAACGGTTTAGACAGATTCAGCCGCTCCCGTTTGCACGGGGGCGGCTGTTGGTATTAAAAGGCTCCGGTTTCGCGACGGGCGGAACGGTAACAAAAAGGGGCTGAAAGCCTTGAGCCAAATCGCATTCTGGGGGGCCGTCGAGCTCGGCCTGGTCTATTCCTTCGTCGCTCTCGGCGTCTATCTTGCCTTCCGCGTCCTCGATTTTCCGGATCTGACGGTGGACGGCTCATTCCCGCTCGGTGCGGCGGTGACTGCAGTGCTGATCATCGCCGGCGTCAACGCATGGCTTGCGGCGCTGATTGCGATGGGGGCTGGTGCTGCGGCCGGCATGGTGACGGCGCTTCTCAATGTGCGCTTCAAGATCCTCAACCTGCTTGCCTCGATCCTGACGATGATCGCGCTTTTCTCCGTCAATCTGCGGGTGATGGGCAAGCCGAATGTCGCGCTTATCAATGCCGATACGATGATCAGCCCTTTCTTCGGCCATGGGCTCAGGGATTTCTATGTGCGGCCGCTCTTCGTCGGCGTTCTGGTTGTTCTTGCCGTCATCGTCGTCTGGCGCTTCCTGGAAAGCGATGCCGGGCTTGCCATGCGCGCGACCGGCGCCAATGCCCGCATGGCACGCGCTCAGGGCGTCGATACCAGCCGGCAGATCTATTTGGGTATGGCGATTTCCAATGCGCTGGTGGCGCTTGGCGGCGCACTCTTTGCGCAGACCAACGGCTTTGCCGACGTCACCTCCGGTGTCGGCACCATCGTCGTCGGCCTCGCAGCCGTTATCATCGGCGAGACCTTACTCGGGCGGCGGGGACTCCTGATTGCGTTGATCGGTTGCGTATTCGGCTCGATCATCTACCGCATCGCCATCCAGCTCGCGCTTTCGAGTGATGTCATCGGCCTGCAGGCCTCCGACCTGAATTTCGTGACGGCGGTTCTCGTGACTGTCGCGCTCATTCTTCCCCGCCTTCGCGGAGGTGCTCCATCATGATCAGCGTCAAGGATATCAAGGTTGTTTTCGGGCGCGGCACGCCGCTGCAGAAACAGGCACTGAATGGCGTCAGCCTGACCATCGAGCAAGGTTCCTTCGTCACCGTTATCGGCTCCAACGGCGCCGGCAAATCGACGCTGCTSGGTGTGCTCGCGGGCGATGTCCTGCCGAGCGAAGGCACGGTGCTGATCGGCAAGACCGATGTGACGCGCAAATCGACGGCGGGACGCGCCGGTCTCGTCGCCCGTGTCTTCCAGGATCCGCTGACCGGGAGTTGCGGTGCGCTGTCGATCGAGGAGAACCTCGCGCTCGCCGCCCGCCGCGGCGAGAAGCGCGGGCTTGCCTCAGCGCTTGGCGGCAACAGGCGCGATTATTTTCGCGAGCGGATTGCAGAACTGAATCTCGGGCTGGAAAACCGGCTGAAGGACCGTATGGACCTTTTGTCCGGTGGCCAGCGGCAGGCGGTTTCGCTCGTCATGGCGACGCTCGCCGGCTCCGAAGTGTTGCTGCTCGACGAGCATACTGCAGCGCTCGACCCTGGCATGGCGGAGTTTGTCATGAATCTCACGCAAAAGATCGTTTCTGAACGCAAGCTCACGACAATGATGGTGACGCACTCCATGCGCCAGGCGCTGGATTACGGCCATCGCACGATCATGCTGCATGGTGGCGAGATCGTTCTGGATGTTGCCGGCGACAACAGAAAGAACCTGCAGGTCGAAGATCTCATCGCCATGTTCCGCAAGATGCGTGGCCAGACGCTCGATGACGATGCCCTGCTGATCGGCTGATCACGGCATGGCGCGCTATAATTCAGCGTGCCTGGGTGAGCAGGATCTTGGCGGCGAAGACCGAGAAGACGCCGGCGAAGGTATAATCCATGCCGCGCAGAACCTTCCTGTTGTTCTGCAGCCAGCTCGACAGCCAGTCGGCGGCCATGACGACAGCCGCGTTGACCGGCATGCCGATCACGATGAAGCAGAAGCCGAGGAAGAGCAGCTTGTGCGTGACGGCGGGATCGTTGGCGCTGACGAACTGCGGCAGGAAGGTCATGAAGAAGATGATGACCTTCGGGTTCAGAAGGTTGACCCAGAAGCCCGAGGAAATGTTGGACAGCATCGTGCCCTTCGGGCCTTCGGCCTTGGCGACCGTCAGCTTCGAGCCATAACGGATTGCCTGCACGGCCAGCCAGAAGAGATAAGCGGCACCGCCGGTCTTCAGGATCAGGAAGGCGGTCGGCGAAGCGGTGATCAGCGCCGAGATACCGAATGCGACCAGCATCGTGTGCACGACGATGCCGAGGCTGGTGCCGAGAACGACGAATAGCGCTGCCTTCTTGCCCTGCGCCAGCGCACGGCTGATCGACAAGGTCATGTCAGGGCCTGGAGTTGCCGCCAGCAGCAAGGTGGCGGCGGCAAAGGCAAGAAGCGTCGGAAAGCTCGGCAGGAAGTCCATGTTCTACTCTGAAGCCGGAAAAAGATCCGACGATCTCTTATCCGGCTTTCAGAAAATTACCAATCAAACCTTGTTATGGCGCCGATTACTTCTGTTCGAGGTAGGTCTTGAATTTGTCGGCATAGTCCTTGTGCCAGCGCGATAGCGGCGGGCGATTCTCGATGATATCGCCGATCGCCCAGGCCATACGGCGTTCGTCGACGGGGCGGGCCACGTCATTGTCGGGGCAGAGGATGTAGAAATCGCCGCGCTCCAGGCTTTCGACCATGAAATCGACTGTTTGCTCCGGCGTCCAGGCGGCTGCGGGCTTTTCCTGGCGATCGCCCTTCGTGAGGCCGGTGAAGACGAAGCCGGGGATCAATAGGTGCGCGGAAATCTGTGCACGTTCGGTGTTGCGCAGCTCATGCTCCAGCGCTTCGGTAAAGACCTTCACGCCGGCTTTGGAGACGTTGTAGGCCGGGTTGCCGGGCGGCGTGGTGATGCCCTGCTTGGAGCCGGTGTTGATGATGAGGCCGGGTTCGCCATGGGCGGCCATGCCAGGGCCGAAGGTTCTGACGCCGTTGATAACGCCGAGAAGATTGACGCCGAGGATGTTGTCCCAATTGGCCTGGCCGCTGAAAATGGAGGTTTCCGGGCCGATGCCGGCATTGTTCATCAGCACATGCACCCGGCCGAAGCGCTGGATCACGGCGCGTTCGAGAGCCTCGATCTGGTCCTTCTGCGAAACGTCGGTCTCGACAGCCATCACATGTTCCTGGCCGACGATACGCTCAAGCTCGGCGCGGGCCTCCGCCAGTCTATCGCCGCCGAGATCGGCGATCACGACGCTCATGCCGATCTTGGCAAAGTGTTTTGCAGCGGCAAGCCCGATGCCGGACGCACCACCGGTGATGACCGCAACATTGGATTTCTTGAAAATGTCTTGAATATTCGTCACGGGACGGGCCTCTCCTCGGAGCATTGTTCGGACGATGCCGAATATGGGCTCACGTTCTGCACTGTCAAACCTTATCGGGCCGGTTGCTTTCTTCGTTGCACTTGCGTCATGCGCCAATCTCGCTAAAAGTGCCGCGATACCGGGCTTTGCGGGTGTGCCGCGGCCTCTATGCAACGGACCTCATCATCATGGCATCATACAAAGACGTGAAGAAAGTCGTGCTCGCCTATTCGGGCGGTCTCGATACCTCGATCATCCTGAAGTGGCTGCAGACCGAGCTCGGCGCCGAAGTCGTCACCTTCACGGCCGATCTCGGCCAGGGTGAAGAGCTGGAACCGGCGCGCAAGAAGGCCGAGATGCTCGGCATCAAGGAGATCTATATCGAGGATGTGCGCGAGGAATTCGTGCGCGATTTCGTCTTCCCGATGTTCCGCGCCAATGCCGTCTATGAAGGCGTCTATCTGCTCGGCACCTCTATTGCCCGTCCGCTGATCTCCAAGCACCTGATCGAGATCGCCAAGAAGACCGGTGCCGATGCGATCGCTCACGGCGCAACCGGCAAGGGCAATGACCAGGTTCGCTTCGAGCTTTCGGCCTATGCGCTGAACCCCGATATCAAGATCATCGCCCCGTGGCGCGATTGGTCCTTCAAGAGCCGTACCGACCTGCTCGAATTTGCCGAAAAGCATCAGATCCCGGTCGCCAAGGACAAGAAGGGCGAGGCTCCCTTCTCCGTTGACGCCAACCTTCTGCACTCCTCGTCGGAAGGCAAGGTCCTGGAAGATCCGGCGGTTGAAGCGCCTGAATACGTGCATATGCGCACGATCTCGCCGGAAGCTGCGCCCGACAAGGCGACCACCATCAAGGTCGGCTTCCGCAAGGGTGATGCCGTCTCGATCAACGGCGTCGAGATGTCTCCTGCGACGCTGCTTGCGGCGCTCAACAATTACGGCCGCGACAATGGTATCGGCCGCCTCGACCTCGTCGAAAATCGCTACGTCGGCATGAAGTCGCGCGGCGTCTACGAGACCCCCGGCGGCACGATCCTGCTCGCAGCGCATCGCGCCATTGAGTCGATCACGCTCGACCGTGGCGCGGCGCACCTGAAGGACGAGATCATGCCGCGTTATGCCGAGCTGATCTATTACGGTTTCTGGTTCTCGCCGGAGCGCGAGATGCTGCAGGCTCTCATCGACAAGAGCCAGGAGCATGTCGAAGGTGAAGTGACGCTGAAGCTCTACAAGGGCAATGTCATGGTCACTGGCCGCGAGAGCGAAAAGTCGCTCTATTCCGATAAGCTCGTCACCTTCGAAGACGACCAGGGCGCCTACGACCAGAAGGATGCGGCCGGCTTCATCAAGCTCAACGCGTTGCGTCTTCGCACGCTCGGCAAGCGTAACCTGAAGAAGTAAGCCATATCAAAGCGATCTCAAAAAGCCCGCCGGCTCTGCCGCGCGGGTTCTTCTTTGCCGTGCTGCTGGCAGTTGTAAAGTCTTGACGCGATAAGGGTATCGCATAAGCTGGGCCTGTCATCACCGGAGCATTTCCATGCCGCTATCCCTGCTTCTCGGCGCCTTCCTGGCAGCGCTTTTTTATGTGCTCATTCCCGGCCCGGCCTTTCTTCAGCTTCTCGGGATCGGCGCCGGTCAGGGGCGCAAGGCAGGCGCCTTGTTCATGATGGGCCATCTCGTCGGCGACATCATCTGGTCGGGACTGGCGCTGGTTGCGATCGTCGGAGCCAAGACGATTGGCACCTTCGTATTCGATCTGCTCGGCCTTGCCTGCGGTTTCTATCTCGCCTGGATCGGCTGGAGCGCCGTCAATGCCAAGCCGAAGGCCGAGGGGCAGGCGCTGATGGTGGTGGAGCGGCCGTTCCGGCGCGGATTGATTTTCGGCGTGACCAATCCGAAAGGCTATCCGGTGGCGCTTGCGACCTTCACGGCACTGGTGGCCGGTTCGGCGAGCGCGCTCGATTTCCAGGCCTTGCCGATGCTGCTCAGCATTTCCTTTGTCGGTTTCGTCACTGCTGACATCATCCTGATAGGCATCATCGGCGCCGGCGTCGTACGCCGTTTCTACCGAGCGCATGAACGACTGATCGTCCGTTGTTCGGGCGTACTTTTCATGGGCTTTGCCGTGCAAGCGCTGTGGCACGCCACACCCGGCTTGCTCGGTTGGCGAAAGGCCTGATCAGGCCTCGTTGACGAGAAAGCCTACGACCGAATTCAGCGTCTGAACCTCATTCGGATCGCCGATCGACATGGCGATCTGAAGCTGGTTGCGATAGTAGTCGAGGAAGTTGAAGCTCGTGCCGTCAGTAACGTTGGACAAGTCGATGACATTGCCGAGCGGATCAATCGCGTGCATCGGCAGCGGTTCGGATATTGCGGCAAACGTATTCTGATCGATCAGGCCGTTGTCGTAGCCCTGGCGCGCATAGCTGCGCAATTCACCCGGGCTGACGGCTGTAAAATCGAGCGCCTGCCTGTTGTCAGAGTCTTCGATTTGGAATGAACCTTGGGCGACAGTCGGCTTCGGCTCAATTGTAATATCAGCGGTCTTCGAACTTTTTGCGTTATTATTGGGATTATTTTTGAATAGCAAACTCTGAGAAGACCGCACGGAAAAGATTTCCATACGCATGTCCTCTTACATGAAGATTAAAGTGAAACTAGCGTCTCGGCGTGATTCGCGTCAATCGTTAACGATTGGTTAATTTTTATGTATCAATTCTTGCCCCCAAGATTTAGTCGGGCGAGCAAAAGTCCAGGTCAACCACATATCAATTCTGTGATGACCTTCCTATATTACCGATCCACTTGCCGGCATAAAGGACTTTCATATGTCTTCTCCCAGTCAATTCAATCAGGCGCTTGTCAACTGGAATGGCCTTCATGGCCTGCCGCGGTTTGATGCGGTCGCCGATGGCGATTTCGCTGACGCCTTCGAGTCGGCACTTGCCTCGCACGAAAGAGAGATCGATGAGATCGCGGGCAACAAGGAAGAGCCGACTTTCGAAAATACGGTCGTCGCGCTCGAACTCGCCGGGGATGCGTTGTCGCGGGTTTCCGCGCTTTTCTGGAACCGGGCAGGTGCTCATACCAACGATGTCATTCAGGCGCTGGAGCGGGAAATATCGCCGAAGATGTCCCGGCATTATTCGAAGATCGGCATGAATGCGGATCTCTTCAAGCGCATCGATAGGCTCTGGGAAAAACATGAAAGCCTCGGTCTGACGCTGGAGCAGACGCGTGTGTTGGAGCGGCACTGGAAAGGTTTCGTCAAATCGGGTGCCAAACTGCCAAAGGCCGAGCAGGAAAAGCTGGCGGCAATCAACGAAAAGCTCGCCGGCCTCAGCACCAGCTTTGGGCAGAATGTGCTGGCCGACGAGAAGGGCTGGGCGCTGATCCTTTCGGACGAGGCGGAGCTTGCCGGCATTCCCGATTTCCTGCGCGACGCGATGGCAGCGGCTGCTCGCGAACGCGGCGAGGAGGGCAAATATGCCGTGACCCTCTCGCGCTCGATCATCGAGCCCTTCCTCACTTTCTCGGAACGGCGGGATCTCCGCGAGCAGGCCTTCAGGGCCTGGGTGGCGCGTGGCCAAAATGCCGGGGYGACCGATAACCGCGGGATCATTCGCGAGACGCTTGCCCTGCGCGATGAGGTGGCGAAGCTTCTCGGATACGGCAATTTCGCCGAACTGAAGCTCGACAACACGATGGCGAAGACGCCTGATGCGGTGAACGATCTGCTGCGGGCCGTCTGGGCCAAGGCGGTACAACGCGCGCATGAGGAAGAAGACGATATCGCCGGCCTGATCGCTGCAGAGGGCAAAAACCACGACGTCATGCCGTGGGACTGGAGGCACTACGCGGAGAAGATCCGTGCGCAGCGGTTCAATTTTTCCGAGACCGAGCTGAAGCCCTATCTGCAGCTGGAAAAGATCATCGACGCATGCTTCGACGTGGCCGGCCGGCTGTTCGGCATTCGCGCGGTGGAGAAGAAGGGGATCGCAGCCTATCATCCCGATGTACGCGTCTTCGAGATCCGCGATCGCGACGACAAGCTGGTCGCACTCTTCCTCGGTGATTATTTCGCCCGGAGTTCGAAGCGCTCGGGCGCCTGGATGAGCTCCTTCCAGTCGCAGCATAAGCTGACGCTGAAGGACGGCCATCACGGCGAGCTGCCAATCATCTACAATGTCTGCAACTTCGCAAAGCCCGCAGAAGGCAAGCCGGCGCTGCTTTCGCTCGATGATGCGCGCACGCTGTTTCATGAGTTTGGTCATGCCCTGCATGGCATGCTCTCCAACGTCACCTATCCCTCGGTCGCCGGCACCGGCGTCTCGCGTGATTTTGTGGAATTGCCCTCGCAGCTCTACGAACACTGGCTGACGGTCCCCGCCATCCTCAAGGAATATGCCGTGCATTTCGAGACCGATGAGCCGATGCCGCAGGCATTGCTTGACAAGGTGCTGGCAGCCCGCACCTTCAATTCCGGCTTCAACACGGTGGAATTCACCTCGTCGGCGCTGGTCGATATGGCCTTCCACGCGCGCGACAAGGTAGAGGATCCGATGGCCGTGCAGGCGGAAGTGCTTGCGGAGATCGGCATGCCGAAATCGATCGTCATGCGCCACGCCACGCCGCATTTCCAGCATATCTTCTCCGGTGGTTATTCGGCCGGCTACTATTCCTACATGTGGTCGGAAGTGCTCGATGCCGATGCCTTCGCCGCCTTTGAGGAAACGGGCGACGCCTTCAATGGCGAGATGGCGCGCAAGCTCAAGGAGAATATCTATTCCGTTGGCGGCTCGGTCGATCCGGAAGATGCCTACAAGGCGTTCCGCGGCAAGCTGCCAAGCCCGGATGCAATGCTGGTCAAGAAGGGACTTGCGACCTTCGAGGAATTGACAGGCAGCGACGCTTAAGACAATTTGATGACATAGATTAAAGCGGCATGGTAAAAGCCATGCCGCAGCTTTCGCGTGCCACCCCCTTTCGCAATCGCGAAAAAAACGGTATGAGCGCGCCAAACGTAAATGGCGCGTCCACTAAGCGTAGCGCCCCAGCCTCAGAGATTATGACAAATGGCACTTCGCAACATCGCGATCATCGCGCACGTTGACCATGGCAAAACCACCCTCGTCGACGAGCTTCTGAAACAGTCCGGCTCGTTCCGCGAGAACCAGCGCGTCGCAGAACGCGTGATGGACTCGAACGACCTTGAAAAAGAACGCGGCATCACCATTCTCGCCAAGGCGACCTCGGTGGAATGGAAGGGTGTCCGTATCAACATCGTCGACACCCCCGGCCACGCCGACTTCGGCGGTGAGGTCGAGCGCATCCTGTCGATGGTGGATGGTGCGATCGTTCTGGTCGACTCTTCCGAAGGTCCGATGCCGCAGACGAAGTTCGTCGTCTCCAAGGCGCTGAAGGTCGGCCTTCGCCCGATCGTCGCGATCAACAAGATCGACCGTCCCGACGGCCGCCACGAAGAAGTCATCAACGAAGTCTTCGACCTCTTCGCCAATCTCGACGCGACCGACGAGCAGCTTGACTTCCCGATCCTCTATGGTTCCGGCCGCGACGGCTGGATGAACGTCAATCCTGAGGGACCGAAGGATCAGGGTCTTGCTCCGCTTCTCGACCTGGTGCTCAAGCATGTGCCGGAGCCGACTGTCGAAGAAGGCCCGTTCCGCATGATCGGCACGATCCTCGAAGCCAACCCCTTCCTCGGCCGTATCATCACCGGCCGCATCGCATCGGGCTCGATCAAGCCGAACCAGGCCGTCAAGGTTCTCGGCCAGGATGGCAAGCTGATCGAAACCGGCCGAATTTCCAAGATCCTCGCTTTCCGCGGTATCGAGCGGACGGCGATCGACGAAGCACATGCGGGCGACATCGTCGCGATCGCTGGCCTCTCCAAGGGCACTGTCGCTGATACTTTCTGCGATCCGGCCGTTTCGGAAGCCATGAAAGCGCAGCCTATCGATCCGCCGACCGTCACCATGTCCTTTATCGTCAACGACAGCCCGCTGGCGGGCACCGAAGGCGACAAGGTGACGAGCCGCGTCATCCGCGATCGTCTCTTCAAGGAAGCAGAAGGCAACGTCGCCCTGAAGATCGAAGAAGCCGAAGGCAAGGATTCGTTCTACGTATCCGGCCGCGGCGAACTTCAGCTTGCCGTTCTCATCGAAACCATGCGTCGCGAAGGCTTCGAGCTTGCCGTATCGCGTCCGCGCGTCGTGATGCATAAGGACGAAAGCGGCCAGCTTCTGGAGCCGATCGAAGAAGTTGTCGTCGACGTCGACGAAGAACATTCCGGCGTCGTCGTACAGAAGATGTCGGAGCGCAAGGCCGAAATGGTCGAGCTGCGTCCGTCAGGCGGCAACCGCCTTCGCCTGCGTTTCTATGCACCGACCCGTGGCCTGATCGGCTATCAGTCGGAATTGTTGACGGATACGCGCGGCACGGCGATCATGAACCGTCTGTTCCACGACTACCAGCCCTACAAGGGCGTGATCGGTGGCCGCGTCAACGGCGTGCTGCTCGCCAACGCTTCCGGCGAAGCCGTCGCCTATGCGATGTTCAACCTGGAAGATCGCGGCCCGATGATCATCGAGCCGGG
>NZ_JBFUBG010000126.1:0-13213 GCF_056405875.1 Rhizobium sp. P1_E6
TCTTCGAGCACGTTGAGCTTGTGGGTGGAAATCTTGGCCTGCGCCGCCAGGGTCGCAAGAGCATCGGTATTGATGTCGGTGGCGTGCACCCTGGCGCCGGCCGCGGCGAAAGCAAGCGCGGTGGCGCGGCCGATGCCCTGACCTGCTGCGGTGATGAGAACGCTCTTGCCGGAAAGATTGCTTGTCATGTCATGGCCTCTGTGGGGATTGYGCGCGCTGGCGTTGATGCTGAAATATATCTCAAAAGGATCGGTCAGGATGCAGGCCGCGTTCGAACGCCCTCTTGGGCGACATCAGGCAGATGGTCACGATATCCCTGCGCATGGCCCTCCTCCCTCTCCCTTTATCTTGTTTTTGTCTCGCCTTGGCGAGTTTTCCGGAAACGATATCCTCAAACTTGATTTGTCTGTTTATAGACAAACAGACGATAGTTCTATGGTCAAGCGCGAACTTTTTCTTTTCCGTCCGCCTGTCTGCGTATATGCAGAATGATATTCACAGGAGGGAAGAATGGAGACCGACGAGTCAGATCGCTATCGCGCTCCGGCGCTCGACAAGGGTCTCGATATTCTCGAACTTCTGGCGGGTGTCGATAGCGGCCTGACGCAGGCGGAAATCGCCAAGCGGCTGGAGCGCAGCCCGAACGAATTTTACCGCATGCTCGACCGTCTCGTGAAGCGCGGTTACGTGACGCGGCTCGATGGCGACCGTTACTCTCTCACCCTGAAACTCTTCGGCCTGGCGCAACTGCATGCGCCGGTGCGCCGGCTCGCCTCCTATGCGACGCCGCTCATGCGCGAGCTCGCCCAACGCTCCCGTCAGGCAAACCATCTGGCCGTCTTCGACCGTGGGGCTGCCGTCGTCATCGCCCAACAGGAGGCGCCCGACTATTGGGGCCTGTCGATCCGCATCGGTTCCCATATCAGCCTGTTCGACACCGGGTCCGGCCATGTGCTGCTTGCCTTCCGCAGCGACGAGGAGCGCGAGATGATGATCTCGGAGCATGTGCGCAGCCGCGAGGACGTCGACCTAGGCCCGGATTTTCACGAGCGGCTGAATCAGATCCGCAAGCGCGGCTATGAGATGATGGCGAGCGCCCAGACCGCTGGCGTCTATAATCTCTCGGCACCGGTCCTGGGGTCGGACGGACGCGGTATTGCGGCGCTCACCTGCCCCTATATCGCGCTCGTCAATGCGCCGGCAGCGCCCGATATCACCCAGGCGATCGGCATGGTGCAGAAGACGGCGGCCGAGCTTTCGGCGCTTGCCGGCGCCACCATCRCAGGACCGAGTTAAGGCAGCAGAATTTCTATTTGAACAATCCATTCACCAGAGATAGGTTGAATGCCACTCTTTGGAGGAAAAGAGCGTGTTCATCGATACCCATCTGCACGTCATCGACCGTTCGGCGCTGAGCTATCCCTGGCTTGCCGATGTGCCCTCGCTCGACCGTGATTTTCTCTACGAGACCTACGCGAGCGAAGCCAAACGCTGTGGCATCACCAAAGCGCTGCACATGGAGGTGGACGTCGATCCCGTCATCATGCAGGCCGAGACCGATTACATCAGCCGCCTCGGCGATCTGGTGGCCGGAGCGATTGTCTCCTGCCGGCCGGAAGACGACGGCTTTGCCGCCTATCTGGATCGCCAGAAAGCCGATCCCTTCGTCAAGGGCTTCCGGCGCGTGCTGCATGTGGTGCCCGACGATATCTCGGAAGGCGCGCTCTTTCGCGAAAATGTCAGAAGACTTTCCGGCACCGGTCTGACCTTCGATCTCTGCACGCTGCCGCATCAGGTGAGCAAGGTGGGCGCGCTCACCGACGCCGCGCCCGATGTCCAGTTCGTGCTCGATCATTGCGGCAATCCGGATATCAAGTCGAACGCTTTCGAGCCCTGGAGCCGCGGTATCGTCGAAATCGCCCGCCGGCCGAATATCGTCGCCAAGATTTCCGGCATCGTTACCAATGCCGACCCGACAAGCTGGACGGCTGAAAACCTGCGGCCCTATATCGAGCATGTCGTATCAAGCTTCGGCTGGGATCGAGTGGTCTGGGGTAGCGACTGGCCCGTCTGCACGCTGGCGAACGGCCTTTCCACCTGGGTCGCGGCCACCCACGCCGTGCTGTCGGGCACGGCGGAAACGGAGCGTTCGAAGCTCCTTCATGGTAATGCGCAGCGTCTGTGGAAGCTCTGAGTTTGCCCCGATAGCTCACCCAGCGTCGCGCTTTCGGAGTTCAATTCTGCCGGGTTCTCGTCTGAAGTGATCTGTCCCGACGTGCAATCCGTAGGGGCTCTCGGATGGCGCGATGTTTTGGCCCAGCCTAAACGACATGCGAACAATTGCTAGGTTGAACTAACTCGGCTAAAAGTTGTTACTGCCGGCCGTGTAAGTTGTCTGGCCGGTTTTCGCAGGAGGGAATATCAGATGAAAGAAGAACCGCATTCCGTGGACGTTCACGTCGGCAAAACGATCCGTATACAGCGACTGCTGAGAAAGGTTTCTCAGACGGAACTGGGCGATCGTGTTGGCGTGACCTTCCAGCAGATCCAGAAATACGAAAAGGGATCCAACCGCGTCTCCGCCAGCATGCTCGTCGAAATCGCCGGCGCGCTGAGCGTTGACGTCAGAACCTTCTTCGACGATCTGACGGCAGCTGCCGCCAACGCAAATGATAATCCCGCTCCGAGCGAAGAATTCGTCATTTCGCGTGAAGGCGTCCAGCTCAACGCTGCCTTTTTCTCGATCAAGAATGAGCAGCTTCGCAAGAAAATTCTCAAGCTCGTTCAGGCAATCGCCAGTACCGAGCAGATGGAAGCCGACGCTGCGGAATAACACGTCGGCCTGAATTTATAGCGATCAGTCGCACCCCGCATCGGGATTAATGGCGTTCGATMAAGATCAGATTTTCGCCAGCGTCCTTCATTGCGATCTTGGCTTTGCTGCCGACGAGTTTTTCAAGGTTCGCATCGAGTTCCCTGTCCGGATCGATGCCGTCCCAATCGATGACGACCTGCAGCAGTGCCATGTTTGTCAGGTGCATGAGATTGCGCAGCTGAAGTTTTTCAGCCTCGTCCTTGGCTGCCGACAGCAGCCGGAAGAGCCTTGCGTATTCTCTGCCTGCACCCTGGTCCCTTTTTTCAAACATTGTTTCCGCCCTCGACAACAGTCAAATCCCCACGCAGGATACCTTGGGCTTTGAACCGTTATTCGAGCGTTACAGGTTGCATCTGCTGCGTGATTTCGGCCTGCAGCAGCTCCCAATGCGAAGTTGCTGCAAAGCTCCAGTCACGCTGTGTTGACGCAAACTCACCCTTCTTCAGCCAGTCCAGCACTAGCCGGGCGTCGCTGCGTTTGCGTTCGACGCGGTTGGTGCGGATCGCCGCCAAGATCTGGTCGCGCCGCAGCTTGCGGACGAAATGGCATTCATCGACCACCTTCGAATAGGTTCGTTCGGAGAAATGCAGGAAGCGGCCGGCCAGCAGCAGCTTCTTGCGCTCGCTGACGGTAATTTCACCCTTGGCATGGAGACCTTCGATGGTCGGCTCGAAATCGACCCAGGGTACGGAAAGCGGCAGCCAGCCGAGTTCCTGCGGCGCATGGACGAGCGCCACCGCTTCGTCATCAATGAGATCGCCGGATTCGTAGTCGTCGAAGATCGAGCCGATGCCGATCATGCCGAAGATGGAACATTCAGTAGCACGCAGCGCCCCCATGCTGGAACCGCCGGCAACGGCAACGCCCTTTTCCAGTGCAAAGAGGATCTCCTTGTGCCAGACCGACGGCAGATCGCCGAAATAGCCGTCGATCAGGCCGATCGCTGTCGCCCCCTCATGCACGGCTTTCAGAATGTCGCCGCAGGCCGCGGGCGCGCGAAAATCGATATCGGGATGCTGTTTGCGGGCTTCGGCGATGTCGCCTGCAAGGCTCGGGCCGACGAACAGGATTTTCATGCCGCGGCTTCCCTGATGACGTTGACGGCGCGCAGGCCGAGCTGGATATACTGGCCGCTGATATCGACCTCGAGGCCCGGCACGATGACGCGCACGACGGAGACCGGAAGGGTGGGATGGCAAAACGGCACGGCAATGATCTGGCTGATGCCGGCGGCCCTCAGCCGGCCGGCGATATGGCGGATCGTATCCTGGATCGTCGCCGGGCGATGCGGGCGCATGGGGAAGGGTTTGAGCGCCGCATCATCGTTGCAGAGATCGACGACCTGGCGCATGCCAGCGCTGCGGTCGATCCGCTGGTAAATCCTCGGCGAGAAATCGTCACGGCTGCCGGCAATCGCCGTCAGCCGGCTCTGGGCGGCCTCGGTGATGGCGCGCAGTGCCGCGCGCACCGGATCGGGATGGCAGCCGCAACCGCCGCAGACCTGAGCCCAGCGGGCATCGACGCGATCGGAAAGATTGCCCGGAATGATGACGGCGAGAAAGGCCGGGACACCGATATCGGTGGTCATGTCGATCAGCAGCAGGCGCATGCCGGCCTGCCGGATGCGATCGACCATGACGTCGATCACGGCATCGCCGAAGGCGAGCGGATCAACGCGGTTCTGCTTGAGCTGTTCAGGGGACTTGAGCTGGGTGAGCGCCCAGGCATCGCGCTCGACCAGTTCGCAGAGCCCGTGCAAGACGGCTTCGGCTGGCGTATTGCCCGAGGCAAGGCCATCACTCGACTGTTCGAAGCCCGGTGGGCGCTCGCCGCGATGGTCGAGTCCAACCAGCCACCAGGGCACGAAAGTGGTGCTGCCAGAGAGAAGCTCGAAGCCGGAGCACCAGGGGATCTGGCCGTCGCCGATCTCGTCGGGGGCACAGCGCGCCACGCTGTCGAGATCGATCATCGCGGCCCGCTCGGCTTTCATGGTCTCAAGGCTGGCGAGCGTCAGGTCGGCAGGCGCAATTTCGGCGATGCGGGTCTCGATCGCCTCCATGGCGGCCGAGGTCATCGCCGCTTCCTTGTCGATGCCCTTGCCCTGGAAGACCGACAGCGTGTGGCTGTTCGGCCGTGTGGCGAAGGCAACCGGAATGTTCAGCACGTCGAGCCCGGTCAGCAGCCCGACGCGGGTGATGCCGAAGTCGCGCAGATGCGGTTTGATCGCCGCAAAGGTCTGCGCCGGTGTCATCGACCGGTCGTGGTAACTGTTGACGCCTGCCGAAGACCGGTTGAGGTCGGCGGCAAGCACTTCAAGGTCGGCCAAAGCAGACATGCTGATTGGTTCCTTAGCGAAACCTCAGCGCATGCGTCAGGCTTTCGAGGCCGTTTGCCGATACGGTAAGCTCATCCTGCTTGATGGCAGCCTTGGCGGCAGCGGAAAAACGAAGTGCCTGGGTCTGGATTGCGGCGTTGGTTTCAACGGTCTTCATGATCTCTCTCCGATTGGTTGGGCGGCTGGCCGCCGTTAACCATTGGAAGAGAGCATTGCCTGCGTCATTTAAGCGTTACAGGCTTCGTTAAAAGGCTGCGCTTCATGGAAGACCGGCGAGTTGCAGGCCTTTTATCAGCGGTTCGGTAAAGGCCGGATCGCGATCGGGAACGAAATGACGGATCTCTTCGCTGCGGAAATCGGGGAAGTTTTCCAGCACGACTTTGGCGTAATTTCTGGCTTTCGCGGCATCGCCCGCCATGGCGTGCGCAGCGGCGAGCAACCGGGCTGTCGCCTGTTTCGCCTTCACCGGCTCCAGCGCCTCGATCGCCTCTTCATACTCTTCGCGCATGAAGTGGATACCGCCGAGGTTCCAGTAGTAATAGTCTGGTGGCAGCGGGTTGAGCTTGAAGGCGGCCTTGCTGAGCTCCAGCGCCCGATCGAAATCGCCGTCATGGGAAAGCGCATCGGCGAAATCGGCAAGGATATCGGCATCGTTAGGATTGAGATCCTGGGCCTGCTGGAAATGCTCCAGGCTTTCGTCGAAGCGGCGGCGATAGAGCGCCACGAAGCCGAGTTCGCGATAGGCCCGACCGCTGTTGGGATCGGTCTGCCGCGCCATCYTCGCGGCGCTATAGGCCTCGTCGAGCAGGTCCCGGTCGCGCATGCCGCGGATCAGCCATTCCATGCCGAGCGCGCGCGACATGCCAGCATGGGACGGCGAGAAATGTTCATAACGGCTGAGCGACGACTTGAACCATTTGCGCGCCTGGCGCAGGTGTTGCAGGTCGGTCTGGGCAATCAACCGCTTGCCTTCGAGATAGAGGCGATAGGCGGAAGCGGGCACATCGCCGAGCGGCATCGCCAATTCGGTGCGCTCGATCGTATCGGCGAGTGTCATGACGATGCGCCGTGTGAGCTGGCTGAAAGCTTCGCTGATCTTCTGCATCGCAAAGGGAATTTCGACCGCCCACAGAACCTCAGAGGTTGCCGTGCGCGTCAGCCGGCAGGTGGCATAGACATCCTCGTCCCGGCCCTGGATCGTTACATAGACGGCATAGTCGAAGGACAGGTCGAGCGGGCCGACGGTGGCGCGCGTCGGGTCGAGGGCGCGGCTCAGCATTTCGAGGCTCGTATGGGCGGCGATCACCTTGAAGCCGCGTTGCTGGCTGAGGCCGATCGTGACATCCTCGAGCAGTGCGCGGCCGACACGCTCCATCAGCGGATCGGTGAAGATGCTTTCGGGGGGCAGAATGACGATGCGCGGCTGGCCAGCCGGATCGATCAGCAACTCCGAGGTGGGACGCGGACGTTCTGTTGCCGGCTGCGCGGCGGCCAGGATGCCGAGTTCACGGGCAAGCGCCGTCGTAGCCCCGTCCGGCTCGATATCGAAATCGTTCTTCAGCTGGCTGCGGCACTTCAGATAGGCCTGACGCGCCGCCGGCAGGTCGTTCATGCGGGCATGGGCGCGCATCAGCGCCCGGCAGGCGATCTCATTGGCGGAATCGAGCTCGATCAGCCGCTTGGCAAAGGCGATCAGTTCCTCGTCCGGGCGCTCGTCGTCACTTTCCAGCAGGCGGACAAGATGGGCCGAGCGCGCTTCGTCGATGCGCTGGCGCTCGAAGGTCAGCCAGTCTTCTGCGCCCTGCGTCGGGGATTTGACGCTTTCGAGCAGTTCGCCGAGCAGGATGCCGCTTTCGGCCGGCTCCAGCACATCCTTCCGCTTGAGGATATTGAGGTCGATCTCCCAGCCCGGTGCCAGTCCCAGATGGGTGCGCGTGGCGGTGAGCAAAGGCGGCAGGCCTTCGGGAATGCTCTGCTCGATGCGGGAGAGGAGCTGGCGTAGGCTGCCGGCGCGTTTTTCGGGAAGTTCGGATTGCCAGAGCTGGCATCGGATGGTTTCGCGGTCGACCAGCGGCTCCGACGACAGCGCTAACATTGCCAGCAGGAAGTAGGATTTTTCGGGTAAGGGAAGCTCAGTCCCGGCGACCAACAATTGCGGCCTGCCGAGCAGACATAGTCTGTTCGCTTTCACTTCCCCGGTTGACCCGTCCATCACGGTTCTCACCTTCAAAAGCCAGAACGCCTGGAGCGCACCGGCCGATTGGATGATGTTAGAGTGAATAGCGGGCAACGGGAAGCGCTTTTGCTTTGAAGGAGCAAGATTTTCATCGAATATTTACGGTCGCGGCAGGTGCTTGCTGCCGGCATACTTTACGAATGCTGCATATGGGCGTGAGACACCGCTCTATTTTGGAACATGCGGACCGGCGATGCCGCCATATATTCGTCCTGTGTTGCAGCTTCCTCTGCCTAGATTTAAGCCCCTTTTTGCTGCGCCGCCAGAGCACCTCTTCGGCGTGCCTGGCCCATTCATGTTGGACGAGATATTCGATCTCGGTCTCACAGAGATCGGATCCGACAGCCTGCCGAGATCACCGATCAAACACCTAGTCCCACTTCGGGCCCCAGTCCGGATCGACGACGCGGTGATTGCGGTCGATGGTCTCGATATGGGAGATTTCCTGAGCTGAAAGCCTGATCGAGCTTGCCTTGAAGTTCGAGCGGATGCGTTCCGGCCTGCCCGATGTCGGGATGGTGCAATAGCCCTTGGCAAGCTCGAAGGCGATCGCCACTTGTTCCGGCGTCGCATCGTGTTTTTCACCGATCGCGCGCAGCACCGGCTCGTCGGAAAGGATGCCACGGGCGATCGGCAGATAACAGGTGACCAATATTTCCTTTTCCCGGCAGTAGTTTGCGAGCTTCTTGTTCTGCAGGATCGGGTTAAGTTCGAACTGGTTGTTGGTGATCCTACCCTTGCCGAGCAGCGCTTCCGTCTCCTCCAGCAGGGCAATCGTGAAGTTCGAAACGCCGATCAGCTTCGTCAGGCCGCGGGCCTGCGCCTCGGCGATCTGGGTGATGTAGACTTCGAGCGGAATGCGGCCATTGGGCGACGGCCAGTGGATCAGTGTCAGGTCCACCTGATCGACCTTGAGCGTCTCTAGGCTCTTTTCCAGAGAAGGGACGAGTGCGCCGGGATCGAAATTGTCGGTCGAAATCTTCGTGGTCAGAAAAACCTCGTCTCGGTCAAGGCCAGAGCGGCGCAGCGCTTCGCCGACTTCGAATTCGGTGTCATAGGTTTGCGCGGTATCGAGATGCCGGTAACCGGTTTCGAGCGCGCAGAGGATTGCATCGATACCCTCCGTGCCGTTCCGCCCAAAGGTGCCAAATCCCATCAATGGAATAACGTTATGTTTTTCCAAGAGTATCTCCTCCATTTCGCCTCACTCCGCCAGAGACTTGCCGAGCTTTGCAACAGCTTGCGGCGAAGTCCAGCGAAAAACGCCTGTTGGTCTCAGGCAAATTTCCGGCCTGGTCCAGCGACGGTACAGGACTGGAATTCGGACGTTGAATCCAGGAGGCGGCGGTGCGGACCGCGGGTTTCGGCAGGACGAAGGCGCGATGCCATTGTGACACCGTGAAGGACCTCGGTGTCATGATCGGACTTCTGGAGTTCAACTCCGATATGGAGCCGCAGCCCCACTCGGCTTGAGCGGCTCAGGCGGCCAAATCTCTCTAGAAGGCTTGGGCGACCCGGCGCAACAGCGTCTCGCTTTCGATATCGGCTTCGACAAAATCGAGGCCGATATCGAGCACCGGGGCGCTGTGTGTGAGCCAGCCGACAGAGATCAGGTCGACGCCTGAGGCGGCAATGGCAGGTGCCGTTCTGGGCGTCACGCGGCCTGAGGCCTCGGTGATCGCACGCCCGGCAACGATGTCGACTGCCTCGCGGAGCTGATCGGGCGTCATATTGTCGAGAAGGACGGCATCGATCCCCTCGGCCATGGCTTCATGGAGCTGATCGAGCGTGTCGACCTCCACCTCGATCTTGACCATATGGCCGACACCGGTCTTGGCGCGGCGGATTGCTTCCGAAACTCCGCCGGCGATGGCGACATGATTGTCCTTGATCAATACCGCGTCACTGAGTGCGAAGCGGTGGTTCATGCCGCCGCCGGCACGCACGGCATATTTTTCCAGCGCCCGGAGACCGGGCGTCGTCTTGCGGGTGCAGACGACAGAGGCTTTCGTATCCCGGATCGCGGTGACGATGCCTGCCGTCACCGTGGCGATCCCGGAGAGATGGCCGAGGAAGTTCAGTGCCGTGCGCTCCGCCGCCAGAAGTCCGCGCGACGGGCCTTCGATGGTGGCGATCACGCTGCCCGGCTGCACCGTGGCACCATCCGGCAGATGCCGTTTCAGGGTGATGGCGGGATCGACGAGCTGGAAGGCCAGCTCTGCTGCATCGAGGCCTGCAACGACGCCCGGCTGGCGGGCGGCCATGACGACCGTCGAGCGATGATCTGAGGGGATGACGGCTGCCGAGGTGATATCGCCGGCAAGGCCGAGATCTTCGACAAGAGCTGAACGCACCAGCGGCTCGACAATGACGCGCGGAAGGGAAGCGAAGTTCATCTCAGGCACTCCTTGCAAGGGGATGGGAGGCGGTGGCCCGGGCAATTTCCAGGGTTTCGGCAAGCGTCATTGCCCGCCGTACGACTTCAGCACGCTTCAACGGGAAGTCGGTGCGGGCATGGGCGCCGCGCGATTCTGTCCGAAGGCTGGCAAAGACGGCAATCAATAGCGCAACAATCGCCGGATCGGCGGCCGGGCCGTCGCCTTCGACCAGCGGCAGCAGGCTTGCGACGGCGCCGTGGATCGCGCCTGCATTGCGCAGCACGCCGAGATGGCGCGAGACGATCAGCCGGACAAGCGAGGCATCGGCCACGACCGGCAGCGGATAGGCAGCTTGGGTCACAGGCGTGCTTGCTGCCGGAGCTGCGAGAATGTCGCATCCTGCGCGCATGCCCATGACGGCAGCCTCCAGCAGCGAATTGCTTGCAAGCCGGTTTGCGCCATGCAGCCCTGTCGATGCCGCCTCGCCGGCAACCCAGAGGCCGGCAACGGAACTGCGGCCGGCGGCATCGGTGGCGACACCGCCCATGTGGTAGTGAACGGCGGGGCGAACGGGGATGAGTTGACGACTGGCATCAATGCCGGCTTCCCGGCAGAGCGCATCGATGACCGGGAAGCGCGTGGCAAAACGATCTCCAAGTGCCACTCGGGCGTCGAGGAAGACCCTGCCACCGCGCGCGAGTTCAGCACTGATGGCACGCGCCACGACATCGCGCGGCGCAAGTTCTGCGCCTGGCACGCCAGCCATGAAGCGCTCGCCGCTTTCGTTGACGAGCACGGCACCCTCGCCGCGGACAGCTTCGCTGACCAGCGCCAAAGGCTGGCGGCGGGAATCGAGCGCAGTCGGRTGAAACTGCACGAATTCCATGTCAGCGAGTACCGTGCCAGCGCGCGCCGCAAGCATGATGCCCTGCCCGAAATTGCCCATTGGATTGGTGGACGCTTCATAAAGCCCGCCGATACCACCGGTCGCCAGCACGATCCGCCGCGTTGGCAGAGTGACGGCGCCGCTGTCCCCGGTGCAGAGGAGCCCGGTCACGCCACTCTCGTCGGTCAGGATACGGCGGGCTTCCTGACCTTCGAGCACCGTGACGGAAGGTGTCGCGATAACGGCTGCGACCAGCGCGCGGACGATCGCAGCACCCGAGCCATCACCTTCCGCATGCACGATGCGACGGCGGCTATGGGCGGCCTCCAGACCCAGCGAAAAGCTGCCATTGGCCGTCTTATCGAAGCGGACCCCGGCCCGCTCCAGCGCGGCGATGGCCGCCGGCGCTTCGGCGACGATGCCGGCGGCGATAACGGGATCGCAAAGCCCGTCGCCGGCAGCAAGCGTGTCGGCGAGATGCAGCTCGGCGCTGTCATCGGCTCCGAGACTGGCGGCGATGCCCCCCTGTGCCCAGGCGCTCGACGTCTGCGCGCCCAGGGCCGCGCGGGTGACGATGATAACGGGCTCTGGGGCAAGGGCCAGCGCCGTCATCAGGCCCGCGAGGCCGCTGCCGACGATGACGGTGCGGCCGGTGAGTCGATCGGCAATCTCGCTCATATTGCCAGCATCCTCTCCACAGCCCGACGGGCAGCGACAGCGACCGCGGGATCGACGGTCACTTCGTGGCGGTTTTCTTCGAGCGCCGTGCGGATGTTGGAGAGCGTGATGCGCTTCATGTGCGGGCAGAGATTGCAGGGGCGAATGAACTCGACATCGGGGTGATGCACGGCAACATTGTCGCTCATTGAGCACTCGGTCAGCAGCACGACGCGGGCCGGCTTCTTCTGCCTGACATAATCGGACATGACGGCGGTGGAGCCCGCGAAATCAGCTTCAGCCACGACATCCGGCGGGCATTCGGGATGGGCGAGCACCGTCACGCCGGGGTGGTTTTCCCGCAGCTGGCGCACATCCTCGGCAGTGAAGAGCTCATGGACCTCGCAATGGCCATGCCAGGCGATGATCTCGACATTGGTTTCCTTTGCGACATTCTGGGCAAGATACTCGTCGGGGATCATCAGCACCTTCGGCACGCCGAGGGATTCAACCACCTGTTTGGCATTGCCCGAGGTGCAGCAGATATCGGAGGCGGCTTTGACGGCAGCCGATGTATTGACATAGGTGATGATGGGCACGCCGGGATGGGCCTGGCGCAGCAGGGCGATATCTTCCGGGGTGATCGAATCTGCCAGCGAACAGCCGGCACCCATATCGGGGATCAGCACCGTCTTTTCCGGGTTCAGGAGCTTTGCCGTCTCTGCCATGAAATGCACGCCGGCCAGCACGATTACGTCGGCATCGACTTCGATTGCTTTTCTGGCGAGCGCCAGGCTGTCGCCGACGATATCGGCAACGCCATGGAAGATCTCCGGCGTCTGGTAATTATGCGCCAGGATGACCGCATTGCGCTTACGCTTCAGTTCCAGGATTGCTTCGACATCGTCCTGAAACGTCATCCATTCGGCTTTGGGAATGACGCGGCTGACGCGGTCATACAGGGAAGACGCGGATACGAGGTGGTTCATGGCCGGCTCCTAATTATGCTCGATTTGAGCATATCTCAGGTAAAGAGATATTCTCATGGTGAGCATATGTCAATTGCGGGAGAGCGGTAATTTCGTTCCGGCGAGCGCGCGCTCTTCGAGGATAGTCTGGCGGAAGCGGAAAAGCTTGGCCGGCCGGCCGCCGGTTTCGCTCGTCGCCTCGCCCGTTTCCTCCACCAACTCCTGCTGTTCGATCAGGCGGCGGAAGTTCTGCTTGTGCAGCGTCAGGCCGGCCAGCGCCTCGACGGCCCGCTGCAATTGAAGCAGGGTAAAACTCTCGGGCATCAGTTCGAAGACAACAGGCCTGTACTTGATCTTGGCGCGAAGCCTTGCAATCCCGGTTGCCAGAATACGGCGGTGGTCGGCAAACATCGGCCGGCCGAGATTGTCTTCCCTGCCGCAGCCCGCTTCAGTGACGAGGCCCGCCTCATAAAGCAGTTCGTAGCGCTGCAGCGTCAGATCCTCGTTCCAGCCACCGCCGTCGAGCCCGAAGGTGAAATCGGCGCGGCGATGGCGGTATTCGCGCTTTGCCGGATCGGCATCGGCCCAGAGCCGCAGGCGCGCAACAAGCTCATCGAGGATGGCCGGACGTCCGTCGCGATGGTCCTCCCAGGGGAAATATTCGTACCAGCCGTGCCATCCTGGCCGTCCCGCCCCCATCTGTTCGTTGACGAGGCCGAGATAGCTGATCGAAATGGTTCGCCCGCCCTGGATATCATTGTTCCGGTCGCGGTCGGCAAAGGTGTAGAGCTGCTCCAGAAAACCGACCGGATGGGCGGTCTGTTCCTGGATCCATTCGCGCAAGCCCGATTGCAGCGTGCGATGGCCCATTTCAAAGG
>NZ_JBFUBG010000127.1:0-13028 GCF_056405875.1 Rhizobium sp. P1_E6
GGATCAGCACGCCGAGCGCCAGCATGATCAGMGCGGAACGCACGAAGGAAGCATTTGAGGAGGGCATGAAAAACGATCTCTGAACAGCGGTTAAAGCACCAGTGACGGAAAAACGCCCTGCGATCAAGCCRATGATCGCAGGGCGCTTTCAGGCATAGCGGCCGTGAAAGGGGATCAGTGTTTGCGGCCCTTTGGTATTGCGGTGTTGGTAATCGAGACCGGATCGCTGGCGGGGAAAGTGCCTTCCAGTCCCTCGTCCAGTTGTTCTTCCATCGCCTCCTCGTCACCTCGCGAACGAGCATTCCGCAACCCCGTTGGTTGCTCGTTATCATCCTCGCGGATTGGCGCCGTGGCGAAGCGGCTCATCACTTCCCTCGCCTTTTCCACCGCGTTCAGCCGGTTCAATTGCTGACCGCGATCGTTCTTGATCTGCACGGAGACGACTTCGCCACCGTCGCCCACAAACTCGACCGTAAAACCGCCTTTAGCGCCATAGGCGGGAATGACCTGGGTGCCGACAAGTTGCATGAGATTGTCCTCTCTCGTGAATGGTCTCGGAAAACGGCTTGAGCGCAGCATTGGTTCCGATTTAGGACGGCCGGATGTAATCTACTTTCAGCTCCAGCCGCAGCCGCACGATCGGAGAGCGGTCCCCGTTCTGCACTTCTATGCCCAGCGATCCGCCCGGCTGTTGCGGCAAACCGTCGAGCGCCATTTCGGCCAGTACATGCTTTGCCTCTTCCACGGCGGCGAAAAGGTCGGGAAATTCGAACGGCAGATCGCCCGGAGCCGTGCCGTCATTGTCTATGGTCTTGAAATAGAAGAGAGACATCTGCCCTGCACCCGTTGCGAAAGCATAAAGCGGAAAGCGGCCAAAGGTTTCAAATCGCCGGTAAAATTCGGCGCTCCGTACGCTATGAAAATGCTGCGCAGCACGAAAGGGGTAGGCGTAGCGATGAAAGTGCTAACGAATGCGTGGCATTGTCTCCAACAATTCGCCTTCAGGTTTCAATAAACATTTCAGACTTTCATGATATTTCCGCCCCGGGTGGAGATGGAGAAGCTGATGCCGGAATTCTTCAGAAGCAGGGCGGGAAGGCAATGTCTGACGATCATGGCGCTCGGTGCAGCGCTCTGGATTTCAGGCGCCCTGCTGGATGTCGATAGCTGGCTCGTTTCCTTCATGAGCAACTTCGAGAATTACGGCGCCGATAAATTCGTGCTGGCCCTCGGCATCGCCGGCGCGATGAGTTTCATCTATTCCGTGTTACGCATTGCCGACCTTCGTAAAGAGATGCAGCTTCGCGACGCCGCCCAGGCGCGCGCCGACTGGACCGCCACCCACGATCATCTGACCAAGCTTCCGAATCGCTACGCTTTCGAACGCAAAATCCTGCCCAAGCCCGCCGATAAGGAAGGCAATATTCCCGAAGAGGTCAGGAGCAACGTCACGATCTTCTCCGTCGATCTCGACGGCTTCAAGAAAGTCAACGACCTCGTTGGCCACAAGGGCGGCGACGTTCTGCTGGTGGAAGTGGCCAAGCGCATCTGCGCGCTGGGCAATGCCGATTGCGTCTACCGTTTCGGCGGAGATGAATTCATCATCATCGCCCTCGGTATGACCGCGGCGCGGGAGGAATGGTTTGCCAAGGTGCTCATCCAGGCGGTCACGCGCCCCATACTGATCGACGGCTTTGCCGTCGAGGTCGGCGCAAGCGTGGGTTACGACCGCTGGAGCGAAGGCGCCGAGCCGTTGGAGGATGCCGCTCACCGCGCCGACCTTGCCATGTACGAGGCGAAATCGCGCGGTCCCAATCATAAACTGACCTTCGAACCGTCGATGCAGAACAAGGTAACAGAGCGCGCATCACTGGAGACCAAGCTGCGCGGCGCCATTCAGAAGAAGGCGATCAAAACCTATTACCAGCCGCTGATTGATCTCAGAAGCGGCAGGCTCTGCGGCTTCGAGGCGCTTGCTCGCTGGACCGACGACGACGGCACGAACATCCCTCCCCCGGTTTTCATCAGCATTGCCGAAGAAACCGGCATGATCACCGAACTGTTCGAAAATCTGCTCACCCAGGCATGTTACGATGCGCTGGCCTGGCCGGATCATGTCAGGCTTTCCTTCAACGTGTCGCCGGTGCAGATGGAAGACAGGCTGCTTGCTTCCCGCATCCTTAAAGTGCTGACCGCAAGCCGTCTGCCGGCAAAGCGGCTGGAAGTGGAAATCACCGAAAACGCGCTGATCCAGGACCCGGCGATCGCCGCCCATATTCTCGATGAGTTGCATGAGGCCGGCATACAGATTGCACTCGATGATTTCGGCACGGGCTATTCGAGCCTCGCTCAGCTCGCCCGCTACCGTTTCGACAAGATCAAGATCGACAAGAGTTTCATCGCCACCTGCCGGGAGGACGAGAAGCAGGAAAAAATCGTCCGCGCCATGCTCGCTCTCGGCAGAAGCCTCAATATCAAGACGACGGCAGAAGGCGTCGAGGAGCACKCCCAGCTGGCCTATCTGCTGCAGCTCGGCTGCGACATCGGCCAAGGCTATCTCTTCGGCAAGGCGATGCCCGCCGCAGAGGCTGACATCTTCGTCGAAAGTCAAAATGCCAATCTGGCCTCCACGGCCTGAATAGAGCAATTCCAACCGGCTTGCGTCCGGAATTGCGTGAAACAAAGAGGTAGAGCATTCCCGTGTTTCGAAGAAAAACGGAAATGCTTTAAACTAGAAGACTTGCCGCAGGATCACGAACAGCAGGAAGGCGATCGCGATCGAGGCCGGCAGCGTCAGCACCCAGGCCATGAGCATGTTGCGCACGGTGGACCATTGCAGGCCCGATCCGTTCGCAGCCATCGTGCCTGCCACACCGGATGACAGCACATGCGTGGTCGAAACCGGCAGGCCGAGATGGTCTGCCGAGGCGATCGTCACCATGGCGACGACTTCCGCGGCAGCGCCCTGGCCGTAGGTCAGGTGCGTCTTGCCGATCTTCTCACCGACGGTCACGACGATGCGCTTCCAGCCAACCATGGTGCCGAGGCCGAGCGCCAGTGCGACGGCGACCTTCACCCACAACGGAATGAACTTCGTGGCGTTGTCCACCGCCGCATGATAGCCGGTGACGGCCTTGAGATCGCTGGCATCCATCGGCAGCAGCTTCTGCTTGTCGATGAGCTTGAGGGCCTCGCCGATCAGGTAGATATCGTTGCGGACGTTACTGACAAGATTGGTCGGAACGGCCTCCAGCGTCGGAAAAGCCGCAACTTCAGTGCTCGTCTGGTGAATATACTGCTGCAACGCCGGCGTGGTCGCATCCGTCCAGACCTTGTTCTTGACGGCATTGCTGACTTCCGCCTTGTAGTCGCTGACGGTGATACCCGGCTTCACATATTTGCCGAGCGCGGTTTCCACCTGTGCCGAAGCCGACTTGTAGGCTTCGAGGTAATTGACATCAGGTGTGCGGTTCAGCGCGAAGGCGGTCGGCACCAGACCGATCAGGATCAGCATGATGAGACCCATGCCCTTCTGGCCGTCGTTCGAACCGTGGGCGAAGCTGACGCCCGTGCAGGTGAAGATCAGGATGGCGCGGATCCACAACGGCGGCGGCTGATTTCCCTTCGGCTCCTGATAGAGCTCGGGTTTGCGCACCAGGAACTTCATAACGATGAGCAGAATGGCGGAAAGGCCGAAACCGATGATTGGCGAGATCAAGAGCGACAGGCCAATGTTGGTTGCCTGCGACCAGTCCACGCCGCTGGTGGCTGAACCTGCTGGCGCCAGGAACTGGTTGGCGAGGCCGACACCGATGATCGAGCCGACCAGCGTATGCGAGCTCGATGACGGCAGACCGAGATACCAGGTACCAAGGTTCCAGACGATCGCTGCGATCAATAGAGCGAAGACCATGGCGAGGCCCGAGCCGGAGCCGACCTGCAGGATGAGCTCGACCGGCAACAAGGCCAGGATGCCGAAGGCGACGGCACCCGTCGACGTCAAGACGCCGAGAAAATTGAAGAAGCCTGACCAGATGACGGCAAATTCCGCCGGCATGGAGCGCGTATAGATAACGGTCGCCACGGCATTGGCCGTATCATGGAAACCGTTGACGAACTCGAAGCCAAGCGCGATCAGCAGTGCAAGGCCGAGAAGCAGCCAGGGAACGGCAACTGCGGCAGTCAGATCACGGGCGAGGGCATAGCCGACATATCCAAGACCGCAGACCACAACGAGCCCGAACACCGGCAGGAACCATTTGCCGGCGGAGTTCGAATGATGCAGCGGATGGGAAGCGTCGCTATGGCTGGGGGCAATGTCGGCCATGGCATAGTTCCTTGTTCCATTTGCAAATTGCCGTTTGTTAATAAATCCCTAGCGTGAAGCTCTCATGACGCGGCCATTCGCGCGCCATCCCGGAACCGGGACCGAAATCAGCRACCAAAAATTGYCTGCCGGGATTCAAGAGACTTCCCACCGGGCACGATGACGCTAAGTTCGTCATCGTCACGCTGCCAGGGAGCATCAAGTAAAATGCCGTCGACCGACCTTCTCCTGACCTTCAATGCCGGCTCGTCGACGGTAAAGATCGGAATCTTCGCAATCGAGGATGCAAAGGTGCGCCGCATCGGCAAGGGCGTGATCGACTTCCGCGCCGAACCGCTCGCCTTCAAACTGACGGAAGGTCCGCAAACGTTCGATACGCCGCTGAAGGCCGGGCTTACCGACGATCTGCACGCGGTCATCGACGAAACGTTCAAACTTCTCTCGGAGCACTTCGATATCGAGACCGTCCGCGCTGCCGGCCACCGCGTCGTCCATGGAGGCGACCGTTTTACCGCGGCAACTACGCTCGATGATGTCGCAATCGCGGCGATCGACGCGCTCACGCCGCTCGCACCCCTTCATCAGCCGCAGGCGCTTCGATTCATCCGTGCCCTGAAACACCTGAAGCCACAGCTTGCCCAGACCGCTTCCTTCGATACCGCCTTTCACGCCACACAGGCCGATCTCGTCCGCCGCTTCGCCATCCCCCGCGCACTTCATGACGAGGGCATCAAGCGCTACGGCTTTCATGGCCTTTCCTACAAATTCATCGCCGGCGAGGTGAACCGCAGGCTGTCGAATAAAGCGAAAATCGTCGCCGCCCATCTCGGTAGCGGCGCAAGCCTCTGCGCTCTGGAAAACGGCATCAGTCGCGATTGCAGCATGGGCTTTTCCACGCTTGACGGCATTCCCATGGCAACAAGGCCAGGCTGGCTCGATCCCGGCGTGATCCTGCATCTGCTGCAGCAAAAGAAGCAGTCCGCCGATCAGGTGGAAGATCTACTCTACCATCGCTCCGGCCTGCTTGGCGTCTCCGGCATCAATGCCGATACCCGCGATCTTCTTGAGGATAGCCGCGCAGAAGCCCAAGAGGCGCTCGACCTCTTTACACTGCGCATTGCTGGCGAGATCGGCCGGATGTCGGTGACGCTCGGCGGGCTCGACGCCGTCGTCTTCACCGCCGGCATCGGCGAGCACCAGCCGCAGATTCGCTCGGCAGTCATTCAGCGCCTGGGCTGGCTCGGCCTTGCCGTTGAGGAAAAAACAAATGCTGCCAACGGCTTCACGATCACGACACCTTCAAGCCGCATAACGGCGCATGTCATTGCCACGGACGAGGAACAGATCATCGCGCAGGAGACGCTCACCATTCTTCGCTCGGGCTGATCCAGATCAAATGCATGCCGGCGCCATCAGCTAGAATTGACGTTGAACAAGTTTAAACGGGAGAAATCCATGGAAAAGCATGTCTCGACTCCAGCAGTTCTTTCCGACGCGGAACTCGCGCTCATCGACCGTTATTGGCGGGCAACCAATTATCTCTCGGTCGGACAGATCTATCTCCTGTCCAATCCCCTCCTGCGCCAGCCGTTGAAACCCGAACATATCAAGCCTCGCCTGCTCGGCCATTGGGGCACGACACCCGGCCTCAACTTCATCTATGCGCATCTGAACCGCATCATTCGCGCCCGCGATCTCGACATCATCTATATGTGCGGTCCCGGCCACGGCGGACCGGGCATGGTCGCCAATACCTACCTGGAAGGCATCTACAGCGAGATCTATCCCGACATCGCCGAGACCGAGGACGGCATGCGCAAGCTCTTCCGCCAGTTCTCCTTCCCCGGCGGCATCCCGAGCCATGCAGCACCGGAAACCCCCGGCTCCATCCACGAAGGCGGTGAACTCGGCTATGCGCTCGTCCATGCCTATGGCGCAGCGTTCGACAATCCTGATCTGATCGTTGCCTGTGTGATAGGCGACGGCGAAGCCGAAACCGGTCCGTTGGCTGCGAGCTGGCATTCCAACAAGTTCCTGAACCCCGCCCGCGACGGCGCCGTGCTGCCGATCCTGCATCTCAACGGCTACAAGATTGCCAATCCAACCATTCTCGGCCGGACGAGCGACGAAGATCTGACGCATTTGTTCGAAGGCTATGGTTATGAGCCCTTCTTCGTTGAAGGCCACGAGCCGGCAAAGATGCATCAGCAGATGGCGGCCGCCTTCGACAAGATCTTTGACCGCATTCGGGCAATACAGAAGGAGGCACGCGACGGCACGGCGCCGCAGGCCTGCCCGCGCTGGCCGATGATCGTGCTGCGCAGCCCCAAGGGCTGGACTGGCCCGAAGGAAGTGGACGGCAAGAAGGTCGAAGGTTTCTGGCGCGCCCATCAGGTGCCGGTTTCCAATTGCCGGGAGAACGACGGACACCGGAAAATCCTCGAAGACTGGATGCGCGGTTACGATCCCGAAGACCTTTTCGATGCCTCGGGCACGCTGAAGCCGGAACTACAGGCGCTGGCCCCCTCAGGCAAACGCCGTATGGGTGCCAATCCGCACGCCAATGGCGGTCTGCTGCGCAAGGAGCTGATCGCGCCCGATATCCGCACCTATGAGGTAAAGGTAGAAAAACGGGGGGCGGAGATGGTGCAATCCACCGAAATCCTCGGCCATTACCTGCGCGACACGATGAAGCTCAACGAAGCCAACGCGAACTTTCGTATTTTCGGCCCCGACGAGACGGAATCGAACCGTCTCGGCAGCGTCTTTGAAATTACCGATCGCGTCTGGATGGAGAAGATCGAACCCTACGATGTAGGCCTCGCCAGCGACGGCCGCGTCATGGAAGTACTGAGCGAACATCTTTGCCAGGGATGGTTGGAAGGCTACCTGCTGACCGGCCGACACGGCCTGTTTTCATGCTACGAGGCCTTCATTCACATCATCGATTCCATGTTCAACCAGCATGCCAAGTGGCTGAAGGTCACCCGCGAACTGGAGTGGCGGAAGCCGATATCGTCCCTGAACTATCTCCTGACCTCGCATGTCTGGCGCCAGGACCACAATGGCTTCTCGCATCAGGACCCCGGTTTCGTCGATCTCGTCGCCAACAAGAAGGCGGATATCGTCCGCATCTACCTGCCGCCGGATGCCAATACCCTGCTCTGGGTCGGCGATCATTGCCTGAAGACCTACGACCGCATCAACGTCATCGTCGCCGGCAAACAGCCGGAGCCGCAATGGCTGACGATGGACGAGGCGGTGAAACATTGCGAGACCGGGATCGGCATCTGGAACTGGGCAAGCCATGAGGACGATACGGTCGCTCCCGATATCGTCATGGCCTGCGCCGGCGACGTGCCGACCATGGAAACGCTCGCCGCCGTCGACCTGCTGCATCGGCATATTCCGGAGCTGAAGATCCGCACCGTCAACGTGGTCGATCTGCTTGCCCTGCAATCGCAGGATCAGCACCCGCATGGCCTGACGGACGAGGCCTTCGACGCGATCTTCACCCCGGACAGGCCAGTCATCTTCGCCTATCACGGCTATCCCTACCTCATCCACCGGCTGACCTATAAGCGCACCAACCACCGCAACATCCATGTGCGCGGCTTCATCGAAGAGGGCACGACCACCACGCCCTTCGACATGACGGTGCTCAACGAACTCGACCGCTTCCACCTCGCCATCGAGGCGATCGAGCGCGTTCCGGGCCTGAAGGAGAAAGTACCTGAAGTGCTGGAGAGCCTGACGGCAAAGCTGGTCGAGCATCACGCCTATGTCCGAGAATATGGCGAGGACATGCCAGATGTGCGCAACTGGAAATGGCCAGCAGGCTGAACGGTGTTCGCATCGTATGAAAAGGGCCGCGCGGTCACGCGCGGCCCTTCCCCAGCCGTGATGCTAGATTACACCCTCACTGTCCGTTCTGCGTCCCGCTTGGCGTAGTCACGCCTGTTGGGCCGCCGCCGCTGCCGTCGGGTGTCGGATCTCGGTCGGTTGCTTCCGGCGGTTTGATGGAGCCGGTTGCCGGATTATTGTCGAATGTGCCCTGACCGGAAGGCTGGACATTGATCGCGTCAGGCTTTGTGGATGCAGTCGAAGCCGGATCTGTCGTCGTGCTCGGCCAGATGGCAAAGCTCGCCGCGGCGATCAGGATGACCAGGATACCGGCTGCAAGTACACCCCAGAGCGAGACGCTGCGCCGCTCATCGGCCAGCACCTTCTCGTCTTCATAGGATGCCTGCCCGAGCGGCATACCGGTGTTCTCATCCACGATCGGGGTCTTCTTGTCGTCACCATATTGGGTCATCGCATGATCCTCCAATCTGTGCGGGAGAAACTAAATCGGCGGGAAGATGTTCCATCGAACCGCTTTTCTGGATCCACGCGGGCAGCGACCAGAGCCTGCGTAGTTGACTAGGCCGCACTTCCCAACGATTATCCATGACACCAAATCAGGAGTGATCCATGGCATTCGACGGCCGCCTGCTTTCCGGTGTCAGCACGCTTGCCGCGGTCATCGAAAGCGGCAGCTTCGTCAAAGCCGCCGATGCGCTCGGCCTTTCAGCCTCCGGCGTCAGCCGCGCCATATCGAGGCTGGAAGCGCGTGTCGGCGTGCGCCTGCTCGACCGCACCACTCGCTCACTGCGGCTGACGGATGAGGGAGCCCGCTTCTATGCGCAGGTCGCTCCGCATCTGGATGGCATCGAGGAAGCCGCCACGCTTGCGTCAGGCGCGTCACTAACCGTGCGCGGCCGCCTGCGCGTCGATGTCGACCCGATTTTTTCCCGCATGGTGCTGGCACCGCATCTCAAACAGTTCATGACCCGCTATCCGGCGCTTGAGCTCGAATTGATAACCCGCGACCTGATGAGTGATCTCGTCGCCGACGGCATCGATATCGCCATCCGCTTCGGCCACCAGCCGAGTTCCTCGCGCATCGCCCGCAAGCTGATGGAGACCCGCGTTCTCACGGTCGCAACCCCAGCCTATCTCGCAGAGCATGGCACACCGAAGACACCTGCCGACATCGCCAGCCACTCCTGCATCCAGTTCCGTGATCCGCTGACAGGCCAGACTTTCGAATGGGAACTGCATAGAGGCAAGAAGATCGTGCCGCTCGACGCCCGTGGACCGCTGCTGATGAGCGACCCCGGCACCATGCTCGATGCCTGCCTTGCCGGCGCCGGCATCGCCCAGGTACTTGCCCTCAGCGTCAAGGACCTGCTTGCCGAGGGACGCCTTGTCGAACTCTATTCGGACTGGCCGGGCGAGACTTTCCCGCTCTATGCCATCCACCCCTCCCGGCATCACGTACCGGCCAAGGTCAACGCCTTTATCCAATTCTGCATCGAACTTGTCAGCGACTGAAGCACGCCGCCCAAAAGTGCGCAGCGGTTTTGCGATTACGAGATGCGGAAACAAGGATTTAAAGCGTGAGAAGCGAATCTGAAGTGAGACGCTTTCGATACCGATCTTCGAAAGTTGGTGACAACCTTCCGGAACATGTTCCGGACCTGCCGGAACATGGGTTATGAAATTCCGCAACTGGAAAACACCGCCGAGGAAAACCATGAAGGGTTTCGCCGCCAGCCTCACTTCCTCGCGCCTGGAGGAAATGCTCGCCTTCTACATGACGCCGGAGGCAGGCAGCCGTGACGAGGCCGACGACAGCCGCGAAGAAAGCGGAGCGGTGTCCATCAAGACGGCAGATCACGCCGGCGAGCGCACGGCATCCCTCGCCGCACTGAGCGAAAGCTAAGCTGTTACTTTACCACCAGGACCGGAATACCGGCCTCGGAAAGTACCTCGGACGTCTGGCTGCCAAGCATCAGTCGCGAGATCCCACGGCGGCCATGCGAAGAAATCACGATCAGGCCGCAACCTTGCTCTGCCGCCGTTTCCAGAATGGCCGCGGCCGGCGAGAGATGCACCTTGCTGACGAAGTCGGCAACGACACCGGCGCGCTTCGCCTTTTCCGCGATGATCTGCTCCAGATCCTCGATCTCCTTCCGCCGGCCTTCGTTATAACTGTCCATCGCTTCCGCCTGCACGATCCCCTGAAGCGCAAAACCGGTCAGCGGCACGATGACGCTCACGACTGTCACGGGAAGTTTGAGCGCCTTGGCAAGCGCCAGACCATGGTCGACGCCCCGAGCGGCAAGTTCCGAACCGTCGGTGGGCAGCAATATGCGATTGTACATGGGAGATCCGTTCTGCTGGCGAAATTAAAATGAGGAAGGAATTCACCAGCAATCGTAATCCCGCGCCTTGACGCAGGTCAATCTCAGGTGAAGTCGACGCCACTCTTCAGTTCCAGAGGAAATCTTCGCTTTCAATGCGGGAGGCAAGCTTGAGCGTCCCGTCAGGCTGAACAACATACCGTTCGAACTGCCGATAGCCGAATTCGCCAAGGAACGTGTGCTTTATCACAGTGCCGGGCCTATAGGGCGAATGGATAACCTTGCCGCCATAAGTCAGGCTACCCGGTATGGGCTGGTCTTCTGTCGCTGTCGTGCTGCAGCCGGCTGCCAGGAGGAGAAGTATTGCGACAACAGCATATTTCATCGTGAATCCCCGGTGACGATGCGTCCAGTCAAAATTATACCGACTACGCAACTGATGCGCATCGACTGTTTTGCTTTTAGGGAAAAATGGTAGCGGGGGGCGGAATTGAACCGCCGACCTCAGGGTTATGAATCCTGCGCTCTCACCAACTGAGCTACCCAGCCACTGTTCAAACGAGCCTTTCGCGAAGCGCTCAGCCCGTCGGATGAGCGGCTTATTAAGAGCGTAGCGGCTTTGTGTCAAGCATATGATGGAGAAAAAGGCCGTGCCGCCGCATAGCCTTTCCCGGGAATTTTACACGGCCACCGGCTGGCTCAAAAGCGCCTTCAGGGAGACTTCGGCTGCGGGCTCGCGCTCGGAGCGCTCGATGAAACCGCCGCCATAAACACGGGCGTCGTCGCCCGGCGCCGAGTAGAGCGCGCAGGCCTGTCCGGGCGCAATACCGGCTTCGCCGACCGTCAGGTCGACATAGACACCGCTCGCATCGATGTGCAGCACAGCAGGCGCCGGTGCGCGGGTGGAGCGCACCTTGGCATAACAGGCAAAACCCTCGCCTGATGCTGCGACCTGAAGCGTCTCGTCGCCCAGCCAGTTGACGTCGCGCAGATAGACGCGATGCGTCTCCAGCGCTTCCTTGGGGCCGACGATGACGCGGCGCGAGCGGGCGTCGAGAAAGACGACATAGAGCGGCTCACCGGTGGCGATGCCGATGCCGCGGCGCTGACCGATCGTATAGTGCAAGATGCCCTCGTGCTGACCAAGGAGGCGGCCGTCGAGATGCACGATGTCACCAGCCAGGGCAGAATTCGGCTTCAGCTTGGTGATGATGTCGGAATATTTGCCCTGCGGCACAAAACAGATGTCCTGGCTGTCAGCCTTCTTGGCAACGACGAGGCCCATCTCTTCGGCCAGCCGGCGGGTCTCCGCCTTCGGCAGGCCGCCGAGCGGGAAGCGCAGATAGTCGATCTGCTCCTGGGTCGTGGCGAAGAGGAAATAGCTCTGGTCGCGATCGGCGTCGGCCGGGCGATAGAGCGCGCGACGGCCGGGATTGCAGGAAGACGGGTTCTGGCGCGAGCGGATATAGTGGCCGGTCGCCAGCGCATCGGCGCCGAGTTCCCTGGCGGTTGCCAGAAGATCGGCAAACTTGACCGTCTGGTTGCAGGCGACGCAGGGGATCGGCGTCTCACCGGCAACATAGCTTTCCATAAAGGGATTGATGACCGTTTCGCGGAAACGCTTCTCGTAATCGAGGACGTAATGCGGAATGCCGAGCGTCTCGCAGACGCGGCGCGCATCGTCGATATCCTGACCCGCGCAGCAGGAGCCGGCGCGATGCACGGCGGCACCGTGGTCGTAGAGCTGCAGCGTAATGCCGAGCACATCATAGCCCTGGCGTTTGAGAAGCCCGGCCACGACGGAGCTGTCAACGCCGCCCGACATGGCGACGACGACACGGGTGTCTTCCGGCTTCTTGTCAAAATCCAGTGTGTTCACGGGTGCTGCCAAATTTCTGTGCTGTTTCGATCCGCCTTCCTGCCTTCGGAATATGGCGGATTTCCTGCATGTCCGGCGGGATCGGCCGCCGGTTTCATGGGCGACGGATATAGAAACTATTGCGCCCCTGCGCAAGGGCCGGGTTTTGGGGCCTTCTCGGCGGCGTCATGCGCGGGTCATGCATTGCAGCTATTCGCAATCGACCTTTGATAGGCCGCATTTCATCACGTAGATGAAATGACCCACCTTTTACAAGATTCGGATAAATGACAGCCGCTTCCACCACGCTTCGTGGCGTCCTTGTCGCATTTGCGGCCTATGCCGTCTTTGCCTTCAGCGATGCATCCATCAAGGCCCTGCACGGCACGGTTCCTTCCTTCCAGGTCGCCTTCACGGGTGCTATCCTCAGCCTTGCCGCCCTCCCCTTCATCAAGGGACCGCGCGATTCATGGCTCGACATTTTCAGGACCACGAACCGGCCGCTGTGGCTGGTGCGCTTTGCGGCCGGCGCAACCGGCGCAATCGCCTCCATCATCACTTTCACCAAGCTTCCGATGGCGGAGGCCTTCTGCCTGCTCTTCCTGCTGCCCTCCTTCGTTACCATCCTCTCGGTCATCTTCTTGAAGGAAGATGT
>NZ_JBFUBG010000128.1:0-12445 GCF_056405875.1 Rhizobium sp. P1_E6
CCACCATACCGCCACCGTCGCCGGTGCAGGTATGGGCCGATGTCGCCGAGAAATAGGCGCGGCCGTAACCGCCGGTCGCCAGAACTACCATCTTGGCGGCGAAGCGATGGATCGTGCCGTCGTCGAGGCACCAGGCGATGACGCCGGTGCAGCGGCTGCCGTCATCCGACATGATGAGGTCGAGCGCAAAATACTCGACGAAGAATTCCGCATTGTTGCGCAGCGACTGGCCGTAGAGCGTATGCAGGATGGCGTGGCCGGTACGGTCGGCAACCGCACAGGTGCGCTGCACCGGCGGGCCTTCGCCGAAATTCTGCATGTGTCCGCCAAACGGGCGCTGGTAGATCTTGCCTTCCTCGTTGCGCGAGAACGGTACGCCGTAATGCTCGAGTTCATAGACCGCCTTCGGCGCTTCCATGGTGAGATACTGCATGGCGTCGACATCGCCGAGCCAGTCGGAGCCCTTGACGGTGTCGTAAAGGTGCCACTGCCAGCTGTCCGGCGTCATGTTCTGCAGCGAGGCGGCAATGCCGCCCTGAGCCGCAACCGTGTGCGAGCGGGTCGGGAATACCTTGGTGATGCAGGCCGTGCGGAAGCCCTGTTCGGCCATGCCGAGCGTGGCGCGCAGGCCGGCGCCGCCGGCGCCCACGACGATCACATCATAGGAGTGATCGACATAGGTATAGGCCTTCCCATTCTGAGCGGGTGAAGACGGTGCCATGATACGGTTATCCTACGAATGCGATTTTCAGAATGGCGAAGATACAGAGGCCGGCGACCACGATCGCGAAGAAGGTGTTCAGCATCAGGCTGATGATCTTCAGTCCTTCGCCATGAACATAATCCTCGATGATGACCTGCATGCCGAGCTTCATGTGAATAACGCCGGAGATGACCATCAGGCCCATGACGACGGCGACGAACGGGTTCGAGAGGGCGCGAACCACGTCGGCGTAAGGCGCGCCGGCATAGACGATCATGAAGATGACGAAGAAGATCATCAGCGGAACGTTGGCGACGGCCGTCAGGCGCTGGCGCCAGAAATGATCGGTGCCTTCCTTGGCGGAGCCGAGGCCACGAACCTTGCCCAGAGGAGTACGCATATCCATGAGTGCGACCTTCAGAAGCGAATGATGAAGCCGATCACCCAGACCAGCACGGTCAGACAGAGCGATCCGATGATATTGGCGATGGCGAGCTTGGTCGAGAATTCCTTCTCGAAGCCATATCCGAGGTCCCACATGAAATGGCGGAAGCCGCCAAGCAGGTGGTGCATGAGCGCCCAGGTATAACCGAGCAGGACGAGCTTGCCGATGATGCTGCCAAGCACCCAGTTGGCCCAGTCGTAATAGGCCTGGCCGGTAGCGGCTGCGATCAGCCACCAGACAATCAGCAGCGTGCCGAAGTACAGAGCGCCACCGGTGATGCGGTGAACGATCGACATGACCATGGTGGGAATAGGCTTGTAGATTTGCAGATGCGGCGACAGGGGCCGGTTTGTCACATTCGCCATCAGAACCTCGCGGCGTCTTCTCTAAGCTCCCGGAGCGCGGAGCGTACTCAGTCAACCACACGAATGACAAAATTCTGTGTGCGTTGCATCAATCCCGACGTTTAATCACCGAACCCCCTGACGACAAGCATAATTACAGCCTGCTTTTAATTTAATCGATTCGCGTTACCGGGAAGTTTCAAGCCGGGAAACTCGCCTCTCTCGCTCAATTTTTGGGCCGAGCGCACGCCTGCGTGGACAAGATCCGCCTTTTGGCGCAATCTCACGTTAACGATTTGTTAGCGTTTCGGAGTTTGGTCCATGTTTCGCAGTCTGTCCAAGACCACCCTTGCCCTCCTTGCGGTGCTGGCAGCACTTCCCGCCGCAGCAGGAGAGCGCAACTTCGATCATCGCTTTCCGCGCCATCACGGCTTTAATGACGGGTTTTTTCTCGGCAAGCGCACCCATTGGGATAGTGGCCTGCACTTCACACGCGACAATGTCATCCGCCATCGTCCACGCAGCCCTTTTCTGAAGCAGTTCAACTATCCGGGAACAATTCGCTACGGTCACAGCAACATCATCGTCATTGCGTCCCAGCCGCAGAGCTATGATCAGAATTACGGGAGCAACGGCCTCTACGCCGGGTCGTCCTATGCCTATCAGACGGACGGTGGGACCTATGTCGGCGGCGACAGGTACTATCGTCTGGCTGCGCGGGAACACAACCTTGCCCCGAAGGCTAAGGTCATCGATGTCGGTATTGCCGATGACCCCTGCTCTTATGAGGCCAGTGTCTGTGTCATCCGACCCTAAGGCCTGAATCGCCAGACCGTCGTCTTCTTGACCTCGCTGTCTTCAAGCGCCCGGGTGACGGGCACTTCATGGACGGCGCAGAATTCCAACCTGTCCTTTGGCAAATAGGCGCGCCCGGGATCGCCGACCAGCACGTCCTTGCCCTCGGCTGCGAGCGTCTCGAACCACGGAACCAGCGCTTCGGCGAAAGCCCTGTCGTAGAAGACATCGCCGGCGAGCACGACATCCACATCGAGGTCTCGCCCGATAAGATCGGTCCTGTCGAAATCCAGCAGGACCGAATTAGCGGCTGCATTCACGCGCACCGCCGTCTGCGACCATGGATCGATATCCGCGGCCATCACTTTGACAGCGCCAGCCTTGCTTGCCGCAATTCCAACCAGTCCCGAACCGCTTGCAAAATCGAGCACCCGCTTTCTTGCGACCGTTTCGGGGTGATCGAGAACATAGCGCGCCAGCCCCTGCCCGCCCGCCCAGGCAAATGCCCAGAAAGGCGGCGGCAGGCCGATCGCCTCAAGCTCCTCTTCCGTCTTCAGCCAGAGCTCATGGGCTTCGCTGGCCAGGTACAGCCGGATTTCCGGCACATGCGGCGGCGCAATCAGGCTGGTATTGGCGCGGATGAAGCTTTCCGGATCGGTCTTCAAAGCTGCTCAGCGCGGCGGGTTGTCAAAACCGCCCATGCGGCAGACCTCGGCCCATTCGTCCTCCGTCACCGGCTGGACTGATAGCCGCATGGAGGTGACCAGCGACATCTTGGACAGCTTCTCATTTGCCTTGATGTCCTTCAGCGTCACAGGCTTCGGCACATCCATGACGGCGCGGATATCGACGCAATCCCATTTAGGATCGCCCTTCGCCGTCGAATCCGGATGCGAGAGCGCACAAACCTCGACAATACCGACGATCTCCAGCCCATCATTGGAGTGGTAGAAGAAACCCTTGTCGCCGATCTGCATTGCCCGCATGTTGTTGCGCGCAAGGTAGTTGCGCACACCGGTCCATTCAGTGCCCTTCTCGCCAGCTGCCTTCTGCTGTTCCCAGGACCAGGCCGCGGGTTCGGATTTATAAAGCCAATGCGCCATCCCGCTTAAGCCTCCGGCTTGTTGAAGACCCAGTTGAAAGGCTTCACCTCGACGCTTTCGAACAGGCCGGCGAGTGCATAGGGATCGGCAGCGCCGAGTGCCTTGGCATCATCAACCGTTTCGGCATGGACGATCACGAGGCTGCCGTTGGGCTTGCCTTCCGTATCGAGGAACGGGCCGGCCATGGCAAGCTTGCCTTCGGCATTCAGCTTGTTGAGATAATCGAGATGAGTCGAGCGCGTCTCCATGCGCACATTGAGATGGCCGGACTTGTCCTTGCACAGAAGGGCGAAAAGCATGTCTGTCTCCTATTCGGTCGTAATCGGACGTGTCATCAATTGTTCGATGGCTTCGGATATGCCGAGCTTGCCTTCGATGATCGCTGAAACCGCATCGGTGATCGGCATCTCGACGCCGAGTTGCTCTGCAAGCCGGGAGGCAATCGCCGCAGCAAAAGCGCCTTCCACCAACTCGCCTCGGGAAGGGTCCACCTTTTCGCCGCGCCCGAGCGCAATGCCGAAACGCAGGTTGCGCGACTGATGGCTGGTTGCCGTCAGCACCAGATCACCGAGGCCGGAAAGCCCGCGCGCCGTATCGGCATTGCCGCCCTTGGCAACAATGAAGCGCGACATCTCGGCAAGCCCGCGGGCAATCAGCGCGGCGCGGGCCGAATCGCCGATGCCGCTGCCTTCGACGATGCCGCAGGCGATCGCCAGCACATTCTTCAAAGCGCCACCAAGCTGCACGCCGATGCGGTCGTCGGAGGCATAGAGCCGGAAGGTGCGGCTCGAAATCGCCTGCGCCAGGCGCTCGGCAACCTGCATGTCGGCCGCAGCGATTGCCATTGCCGTCGGCAGCCCCTTGGCGATATCGGCGGCAAAGCCGGGTCCGGAGAGCACGCCAACCGGATGATCAGGCAATTCGTGCTCCAGCATGTCGGTCAGAAGTGCACCGGTCTGCCGTTCGATGCCTTTGGCGCAGGTGACCACAACGGCATCCTTAGCCAGATAAGGACCATATTGCCGCGCGGCATCCGCCTGCGCCTGCGAGGGCATGGCAAAGAGCACGATGCCGGCATTGCCGATCGCATTCGCGTCAGCCGAAAATTCCAACGATTCCGGTAGCGGGATGCCGGGCAGTACCGCATCATGCAGCCGCTCGGTTTTGAGATCGTCAATCAGCGACGGATCACGGCCGACGAGAACAGCTGAATTGCGCCCGGTCAGCGCAATGACAGCGGCAAGCGCCGTGCCGAAAGCGCCCGATCCGACGACGGCGATGTGTTCGCTCATGCCTTGGCTCCCCGCTTTCCGAATCCGATCAAGGTCTCGGCCTTTGAATCGAGCGGCCAGCGCGAGCGCGGCTGTACATCGAGATCGTCGGGAGAAACACCCTTCGCCATGCGCTCCAGTCCCGCCCAGGCGATCATCACCGCATTATCGGTGCAGAGATGGAGCGGCGGCGCAATGAAGCGGAAACCGTTCTTGTCGCAGAGCGCTTGCAGCGTGCTGCGGATTTCCTGATTGGCAGCAACGCCCCCGGCAACCACCAGCGCCGGCTTTTCCGGCAGATCGGCAAACTCCGCCTTGAACCGCTGCAGACCGCGCCCGATGCGGTCCTTCATCGTGCGCGAAATCGCCTTCTGGAAGGAGGCGCAGATATCTGCCACATCCTGATCCGTCAGCGGCGCGATCTCGGTCGCAGCCTGCCGCACGGCCGTCTTCAGGCCGGAAAAGGAAAAATCAAGCCGCGCCTCGCCGACCAGCGGCCGCGGGAAATTGAAACGATCGGCATTGCCGTTCTTTGCCATTCGCTCCACCGCCGGGCCGCCCGGATAAGGAAGGCCGAGCAGCTTGGCCGTCTTGTCGAAGGCTTCGCCCAGCGCATCATCGATGGTCGTGCCCCAACGCTCGTACTCGCCGACGCCGCGCACGAGGATGAGCTGCGTATGGCCGCCGGAAACGAGCAGCATCAGATAGGGAAAGGAAAGTCCATCCGTCAGTCGCGCCGTCAGCGCATGACCCTCGAGATGGTTGACGGCATAGAGCGGCTTTCCGGCCGCCTTGGCGATCGCCTTGCCGGTCATCAGTCCGACGAGCAGCCCCCCTATCAGGCCGGGTCCCGATGTCGCCGCGATCGCATCGACATCCGAGAGCGACACATTGGCGCGCTTCAACGCCTCCTCGATAAGCTCGTCCAGCGCCTCGACATGGGCACGTGCGGCAATTTCGGGTACCACGCCGCCATAGGCGCTATGCTCGTCCAGCTGGGAAAGAACGACATCCGACAGCACGTTGGAGCGACCTGCCGCATCACGCTCGACGACCGCAGCAGCGGTCTCGTCGCAGCTTGTCTCGATGCCGAGGATACGCAGAAAGGGAGCCATGAAACCTGTTCGTTGATTGCGATAGGGGTTAAACCCGTTTACGAGAACTCCGGTAACAACGGATCAAAGCGGATGCAAACAAAACCTTTCCGGATCGGTACGCGCGGCAGCCCGCTGGCGCTCGCACAGGCCAACGAAGCCCGCGAACGGCTGATGGCAGCCCATAATCTGCCGGAAGAGATGTTCGAAGTCGTCGTGTTGACGACCAAGGGCGATCGCATCACCGACCGTTCGCTGGCGGAGATCGGCGGCAAGGGGCTTTTCACCGAAGAGCTGGAAGATAAGCTCGTCGCCGGCGAACTCGATTTTGCCGTGCATTCCACGAAGGACATGCCGACCACCCTGCCGGAAGGTCTCTATCTCTCGGCCTATCTGCCGCGCGAGGATATCCGCGATGCCGTGATCGGCCGAACCGCGCCGAAGCTGATCGACCTTCCGCATGGCGCAACCGTCGGCTCGTCCTCGCTTCGCCGTCAGGCGCTCATCCGCCGCATGCGGCCGGATATCAAAGTCATCACCTTCCGTGGCCTCGTAGAGACGCGCTTGCGCAAGCTGCAGGAAGGCCAGGTCGATGCGACGCTTCTGGCGCTTGCCGGCCTCAAGCGCCTCGGCAAGGTCAACGTCATCACCGATATCCTTGACCCCGATAATTTTCCGCCCGCACCGGCGCAGGGCGCGATCTGTCTTGAAAGCCGCATTGGTGACAGCAGGATCGACGACCTGCTGGCACCCATCAACGATACGCCGACCTTCGACACCGTCTCCTGCGAGCGTGCCTTTCTTGCCGCCCTCGACGGTTCCTGCCGTACGCCGATCGGTGGTTATGCCGTTTGCGAAGGCGATCAGATCAGGTTCTCCGGCCTTATCATCACGCCGGATGGTCGCCACCAGCATGCGATCACCATCGACGGGAACCGCCGCGATGCGGCAGCACTCGGCACCCGCGCCGGACAGGACGTGCGCGAGAGAGCGGGCAGCACCTTCTTCGAGGACTGGAGCTAGGCCCACATGCGCGTGCTTGTTACCCGTCCCGCGCATTCGGGCGAGCGAACCGCTCAACGTTTGCGCGAACTGGGTCACGAACCGTTGTTGCTGCCTCTCGCTCGGCCCGTTTACGACCCGCAAGCGGCCCGATTGGCTCTGGAAAAAACCGCCGGGCCAGTTGCCGTAACGAGTGCGGAAGCCATGCGGACGCTTGAAGCTGTAGGCCCAGCACTCCAGCCTCACCTCTCCCGCATCCTCTTTGCCGTCGGCGAGGCGACGGCGGATGAGGCACGCAGGCTGGGTTTCAATTCTGTCACGGCCTCGTCGGGCAGCGGCCGTGAACTTGCCGAGCTGATCGGGGCAAGCAATGCTGACGACCTCCTCTATCTCGCCGGCAATCCGCGCGCCGAAACTTTCGAAGCGAGACTGGTAGAACTCGGACGGCACTTCTCCGTGCTCGAATGTTACCGGATGGAGCTAGTCGCACCTGATCCGGAGACCGTAGCGGCACTTCTCACAAACTATCCTCCGGACGCGGTTCTTTTTTACTCTCGCCAGACGGCCGAAAATTTCTTTCATATCCCGCAGGTAGAGTGGCTCTTGCTGCAAATGCCCAAAATCCGTCTCATTTGCCTCAGCAAAACTGTTGCGGAGACCATCCCGCCGAGCTTGGGAAGAGCGCTGGAGGTTTCGCCGATGCCGGATGAAAAAAGCCTTTTGTCGCTGCTTTGAAGGCTTTAGCCGCCCAAATTTGATCTAACCTCTTCCCTTAATTACCATCCCTGTCTAGTTTCGTTGCGATGCAGGATAATGAGGACCTCATGGTATCGGGAAATCCGCCACGCCACTCGAAGAGTTCCGACGAACCGGTCACGATCGACCTGGACGCGCAGGACTTCGCCTCGGCAAACGATCCCGAAAAATCTGCCGAAGAAGCTGCGCAAGCTGCCGCCGGTGATGCACCTGTTGCCGAGGCAGTAGCGGTCGCCGAGGCTGGTGGCGAACCGCTGTCGGAACATGAGAGCGAACGGGCCGCGAGCGCACAGGAAGAACCTTCTGCGAAAGAGCTTCCGCCCGCAGAACCGGTACAGCCGGCCCCGCCGCAGAAAATTGCGGCAACGTCAGGCCTGATTGCCGCCGGCATCTTTGGCGGCCTTGTCGCCCTGCTTGGCGCTGGCGCGATTCAATATGCCGGTTATCTGCCGGGCTCCTCGACCCCGCAGACGAACTTTGCCGAAATGGCTGACCTCTCGGGCGAGATCGAAGGCCTCAAGCAATCTGTCGCAGGTCTTGCCGCCAGCCCGACACCTGCAGCCGATAACAGCGCCCTTGAAAAGCGCGTCGCGGCTCTCGAGGCGACACCTCAGACACCGGCATCCGGCGCCTCCACCGGCTCGACCGATGTCGACGCACTCAACCAGAAGATTGCGGATCTGACCGCTCAGATCGATCAGTTGAAGACGAGCATTGCGCAGGTCACCGAACAGCAGGCTTCCAACGGCGCCGACATGTCGAACCGACTCGCCGAAGCCGAAAAGAAGTTGAACGAACCGCGCGAGGACGTTGCTGTCGCCCGCGCCATTGCCGCCGCAGCTCTGAAGGCCGCGATCGATCGCGGCGGACCTTTCACCGCCGAGCTCGATACGTTCGCAGGCGTGGCGCCCGATGATCCTGCCGCAACCGATCTGCGCGGCTTTGCCGAAACCGGCGTGCCCTCACGCGCCGAGCTGATCCGTCAGGTTCCCGATGTCGCAACTGCAATCGTCGATTCCGTCAGCCAGCCAGATCCCAACGAGAGCTGGTCGGACCGGCTGATGTCGAGCGCCAAATCACTGGTCACGGTACGCCCTGTCGGCAATATCGAAGGCGAAAGCGTAGAAGCCATTGCCGCGCGCATGGAGGACAAGGTGAAGAACGGCGACCTGCCCGGCGCATCGGCCGAATGGAACAGCCTGCCAGCGACAGCAAAACAGGCCTCAGCCGCCTTCAAGCAATCGCTTGAGGCCCGCATCCGCGTCGAAGACCTTGTCAGTGGCGCAGTCTCCAAGGCCGTTTCCGGCACCGGCAAGGAAGGATGAGCATGGTTCGCCTGGTTATCTTCGCGCTCCTCGTCCTCGCTCTCGCTTATGGTTTTTCCTGGCTTGCCGATCGCCCCGGCGATCTGTCGCTGATCTGGGAAGGCCAGATCTACCAGACCAGGCTCATCGTCGCGGCAAGCGCCATCATCGCGCTGATCGCAGCCGTCATGGTGGCCTGGTGGTTCGTCCGCCTCATCTGGACCTCGCCGCATTCGGTGACGCGCTATTTCCGCGCCCGCAAGCGAGATCGCGGCTATCAAGCCCTGTCGACCGGCCTTATTGCCGCCGGTGCGGGCAATTCCTTGCTTGCCCGCAAGATGGCCGCCCGTTCGCGCGGCCTCATTCGCGCTGACCAGGAACCGCTGATCAATCTTCTGGAAGCGCAGGCCGCCCTCATCGAAGGCCGCTATGATGAAGCACGCTCAAAGTTCGAGGCCATGGCTAACGATCCCGAGACGCGCGAGCTCGGCTTGCGCGGTCTTTATCTCGAAGCCAAGCGTCTCGGCGCCAATGAAGCCGCCCGCCAATATGCGGAAAAGGCCGCCGACAACGCGCCCTACCTCCCCTGGGCCGCACAGGCGACGCTGGAATATCGCAGCCAGTCCGGCCGCTGGAACGACGCTATCCGTCTGCTGGAGCAGCAGAAGGCAGCCAAGGTTGTCGAAAAGGCCGAAGCCAGTCGCCTTCATGCAGTCCTGCTGACCGCCCGTGCCGACGACAAACTCGAAAGCGATCCAGCCGGCGCCCGCGACGATGCCCAGCAAGCGCTGAAGCTGTCGGCCGATTTCGTTCCCGCGGCCCTCATCGCCGCAAAGGCGCTTTTCCGCGAAGGCGGCATACGCAAGGCAGCCTCCATCCTCGAACAGGCATGGAAAGCTGGACCGCATCCGGAGATCGGCAGCGTTTATGTGCGCGCCCGCAGCGGCGATTCCACGCTCGACCGCCTGAAGCGCGCCGAGCGGCTGGAAGGCATGCGGCCGAACAATGTCGAATCCCTCCTCGTCGTCGCTCAAGCGGCGCTCGATGCGCAGGAATTCGCCAAGGCCCGCGCCAAGGCGGAAGCTGCAGCCCGCATCGAGCCGCGCGAGGCTGCCTTCCTCCTGCTTGCAGATATCGAGGAAGCGGAAACCGGCGACCAGGGCCGTGTGCGCCATTGGCTCGCACAGGCGCTGAAGGCACCGCGCGACCCGGCCTGGGTCGCCGATGGTTTCGTCTCCGACAAATGGCTTCCGGTCTCGCCGGTGACCGGCCGCCTCGATGCCTTCGAATGGAAGGCGCCCTTCGGCCAACTCGAAGGTCCGGTAGAAGAAGGTTCGACCGCCCCGCTTGAGGCGGCGCTGAAGACCCTGCCGCCACTGCGTGAAACCCGCCCGGAAAGCGTGGTCAACGACCACCGCATCATCGAGCTGGAACGCGCCGCAACGATTGCAGAAGCCGCGCGGCCTGCGCCCCTCGCGCCGGCATCGACGAAACCCGCCGAGCCGCCCGCCCGACAGCGGGCTCCTGCCACGCCCGAACCAAAACCTTTCTTTGGCGGCCTGCCGGATGACCCTGGCGTCCGTGACCCCAAGATGGAACCGGACCCCAAGACACGGCTCCGCCTTTTCTGAAATGGAACGAAAACTGCATGTTCGAACGCTTTCAGGCCTTCTTCCAGAATCTGACCGCCGACCGCCCCAAAGCAGGCTTTGCCCCGGATGATCCGCGGATTGCCGTGGCGGCACTCTGCATGCAGGTCATGGAAGCCGACGGTCAAATCAAGGACAGCGAGAAAAAGCGGCTGCGCAAGCTGTTGAAAGAGCAATATGCGCTCGACGGCAAACAGCTCGATGCCTTGATAGCCGCGGGCCTTGAAGCTGAAAGCTCGGCGGTTGATTATTTCCGCTTCACCTCCGATCTTAAGAGACATCTCAATACCGAACAGCGTCTGGAGCTGATCGGTATTCTCTGGGATATCGTCTATGCCGATGGCGAGCGCAGCGAGATGGAAGACCACGTGATCTGGCGGATTGCCGATCTCCTGGGCGTTTCTTCCCGTGAGCGTATTCAGAAGCGGCAGGAGGCGGCCGCAAGGGTTACGGACGCACAGGTGGTGCAGGATGACACTGACTGACAGAAGTATAAGACGCGACAGGCGCCCTATTCTCATCATTCTCCATCAGGAGCGCTCCAGCCCCGGTCGTGTCGGCCAGCTTCTCGTCCAGAAAGGCTATGATCTCGATATCCGTCGCCCCGCCCTTGGCGACCCCTTGCCCTGCACGCTTGAGAACCATGCCGGCGCAGTGATTTTCGGCGGCCCGATGAGCGCCAATGACCCGGACGAATTCGTCAAGGCGGAGATCGACTGGCTGGAAGTGCCGCTTAAGGAAAATCGCCCCTATCTCGGTATTTGCCTCGGTGCGCAGATGCTGGCCCGCAATCTCGGCAGCAAGGTTGCCGCCAACAATGACGGATCCACGGAGATCGGCTGGTATCCCCTGCATCCGACCGAAAAGGGCAGGCTCTTAATGCGTTGGCCGAAGATGGTCTATCACTTCCACCGGGAAGGATTTGAATTGCCCTATGGTGCGGAGTTGCTGGCAACCGGCGACGCCTATCCCAATCAGGCCTTCCGCTATAACGGCAATGCCTGGGGCCTGCAGTTCCATGCAGAGCTGACGCGGGTGATGATGCACCGCTGGGTCGTTCATGGCGCCCAGCGCTTCATCCTGCCGAATGCGCAGCAGGGACGCGAGCATCTGGAAGGCCGCATGCTTTTCGATGCACCTCTGAGAGCCTGGCTCGATGGCTTTCTGGACATCATCTTCGAAGGCAAGTCGATAGCGACTGAAGCCGCTACGCCGCTTTCCGCGTAGGCGCGTCCAGCGTATCGATCTTCCTGAGCTTCGGAAAACTGGTTGCCCAGATTGCGGCAACGGCGAGCGTGCCGACACCGCCGATGATGACGGCCGGGACGGCGCCGAAGACCGAAGCCATGGTGCCTGCCCTGAATTCTCCAAGCTCGTTGGAAGCACCGACGAAGACTGTATTGACGGCGTTCACGCGGCCGCGCAGATGGTCCGGCGTCCAGAGCGCGATCAGGCTTTCGCGGACATAGACGGAAATCATGTCTGCTGCCCCCATGATGGCGAGCGCAGCAATCGAGACCTCGGTATTCGTCGACAGGCCGAACACGATCGTGCCGAGGCCGAAGAGTGCCACGCCGATGAACATGTAGATCCCCGCCTTATGCTTCAGCGGATAGGCGGCAAGAAAGATCGCCATGATGATGGCGCCCACGCCCGGCGCCGAGCGAAGCAGACCGAGGCCCCAAGGCCCGAGTGTCAGGATGTCACGCGCAAAGATCGGCATCAGCGCGGTGGCGCCGCCGAGCAGGACGGCGAAGAGATCAAGCGAAATCGCCCCGAGCACCACCTTCTCCTCCCGGATATAGCGAAAACCGCCAAGGATCATGTCCCAGTTCCTGGCCTCTCCGATCGTCTTCTGCGGCGGTTTGGGGATCATGTAGAGGAGGATCGCACCGAGTACCGAGAAGATCACGGCGGTGGCATAGGCCGTCGATGCGCTAATGCCATAAAGCAGGCCGCCGATGACAGGACCGGTAATT